>CAINMH010000011.1 GCA_903850745.1 uncultured bacterium | reverse complement strand
TCGCCGCCGGTGCCGCATGCCGCGGCAGCAAGCGCCACGCCACCGATGCCGGCCGCCTGGAGAATCCGGCGACGAGAGAGGCTCGATCGCATGACTCCGGCGATCTCCAGCGCGGTGGTGTTCCTGTTGTCGGTCATTGCAGTCCCTTCTAGAAGGTAGCTCTGGATGGTGGATGCCATCACGATTCCGCAGGTTATGAGACACAACGTACCGCGGACGACTGTCCGCAGGTGCGCAGACGGACGAATGCCGATGAGTCAATGTCCAGCATGAGACGAGGCAGGCAATCAGGGGCTTCCGCAGCATCACCTCGGCGGCGCTCAGCGCTAGCTCACAGTCACCGGAATTCGGGCGTACCCCCTGACAACGAAACCGTGCTCGGGCACCGGGTCGGACGAAAGCCGCAATTCGGGGAACCGAGTGAACAGCAGTGGGAGGGCGATCTGCATCTCTCGCCGCGCCAGCGGTGCGCCGAGGCAGAAGTGGGCTCCCGCGCTGAAGGTCAGGTGCGGGTTCGGGTCGCGGCGTATATCGAAGCTGTCCGGCTCCATGAACTCAGCCGGATCGCGGTTCGCGGCACCGAGGAGCAGACCGATCCTCTCGCCCTGCTGAATCCGCAGCCCTCGAAACTCGAGGCCTTCTAGGGCCGTCCGCTCGAAGAGCTGCAGCGGCGCATCAAATCGCAAGAACTCCTCGACGGCACTTTCGCTCAGGCTCTCTGGATCACTGCAATACAACTCTCGTGACTTCGACCGGCTGAGGAGCTGGAGGAGTCCGGTGCCAAGGGCATTGATCACCGCTCCTGTGCCGCCATTGAACAGCAGCACCGCGTTGGCCGCGACCTCGCGGTCGCTGAGGGTGTCATGTCCCTTCCCCACCATGGCGCTGATGAGATCGCCTGTGGGACGGGCTCGACGCTCGGCGGTGAGTTCTGCAAATCGTTCCGCGAGGGCATCCGTCGCTATCTGGCCCGCGACCTCTTGGTCCGAGCCCCGATCGACCTCGAACAGAGCGACCATTGCTACTGACCAAGCCCTAACGTCTGCGCGCAGCTCCTGCGGAAGACCAAGCAGCTCACTGATTACGCGGATCGGCAGAGGCTCCACGTAGTGCCGAACCAGGTCGACCTCCTCCCCCTGACCCGCCCTAGCCGCCATTTCGTCCAACAGTTCATTGCACACCCGCTCGATAAGCGGACTCAGGCTTGTGATGCTGCCGCGAGCGAACCACCCGGCCATGGCTCGGCGCATGCGAACGTGATCGGCTCGCGGCGCATCGAGCGCTGCACTCGAGTTCAGCCAGTTGAACGTTGCCCATTCCGACTCGGGCAACCGATCTCGAAAGACTCTGTCGACCATGGGATTTCGCAGCATTGCATTGGCATTCGCATAGCCGGCCACGAGCCACATCTGGAGTTCCTCGTGCCATACGAGTGGCCCGGCCTCCCTCAGCCTGCGGTACGCCGGGTACGGGTCCGCGACGAAAGCCAAATCCGTCACGTCGAACCAGTCTGCCGTTGGTCGATCCATTCCAATCCCTTCACTCGTTCCGGAACTTCTTCGCATGCCATATGCGCCGTTCACTGCACCACGCCCAATACGGACATGCCAATGACAATCACCACGAGTCCAGTGATTTGCCCTCGGCCCATGCGCTCGCGAAATAGAAAGAACGCCATGACGGCCGCGATCGGCGCCATTTGCGATGAGATCACCGCTGTCACGGCCAGGTTCTCCTGAGCCCCGACCGAATAGGCGGCGATACCGGCGAGGTCGCAGCATGCGAGCAGCACCAAGATTGGCCAGGCAGACCGCGGGACAGAAAGGCGGCTCATCGCCAGCAGCGGCAGAGCGATCGCGAAAACGCCCACCACCCGTCCCGGCAGCAATACCCAGGGCAACGAGACTTGGGCGCTCAGGATCCCCACCGCGAAAAGGCTGATACCGAAGGAGATCGCTCCCAACGTAGCCAACCCCGCAGCCTTCAGTGGTCGCTCGTGATCGAAAGGAGCTGGATCCTGCGACCTTGCGGCGATGACGATGCCTACTGTGATGACCACGAGGAGAAAGGCGACGAGCGGCGCAATCGACTGCCCGAGAAACGCTGAAATGATGGCGGCGACCGCTCCCTCGGCAGCAACGATCGGAGCGACCAGCCCGACCTTGCCGAACCGCAGGGCGGCATATGTGCACCTGAATCCCAAGACGTTGACGATGCCAGCCAGGACCATGAGTGCAAGCTGCCCACCGCCCAGCGTCGGAATCCCGGAGATGAGACACCAGGGCACGACTATGACGAGCCCTATGCTCGAGGACATTGCAACGACCTGGACTGCGCCAAGCGTACGGCTAGCTCGTGCCGCGGCGATCATGCCCACCGCGAAGATGACCGCAGTGATGAACCCCGCGAAAATGCTCAGCATTGGGTGTCCCACGCATTCTCGTTGCGCGTCGTGGCCACCAGCACTGCCGATACGAGGCTGCAATCGAACCTACGCCTTGCGCTACGTGGGAGAGCATATCCCCTGAGCGCCTCAACCGAGGGATTCCTGAACATTCCGAATGACTTTTTCCATATTTCCACTCGTAATTGATCAACACAAAGTAGGCGCTCAAGTCGCCGCCATATCATCGCAATGTGACGTCAGCCTTGGTGATTGGAGACATCATGGCGGAGGTCTGCTTGGTCGTCGATGACGCCATGTCTGTCGCTCCCGATGCCGAGGTTCATCAGTACTTCCTGTCGTGTGGCGGCTCGGCTGCCAACTTCGCCTGTTGCGGTTCAGCACTCGGGATGAACGTCGAACTCATGTCCCAGATGGGCGATGACTCGGTCACTCCCATGCTCAGTGCGGATCTGTCCGACTTCGGTGTCGGGGTGCGATTCGTCCGGAGGCATTCCGGACCAAACTCGGTCTGCGTAATCGTCATCGGCGAAGATGGGGAAAGACGCTTCATGTCCCATCGAAGACCTGAAACCGCTGAGGAGCAGCATGGCCCCGAGAACTTTGATGGCTTTGACTGGGTGCACGTCTCAGGCTTCGTCTTCCAGCGCGAAGGTTCAGCACAACGAGCCTGGCGAATCATCGAACGTGCCCGTGCCAACGGAATCACCATTTCGCTCGATCCCAGTCCTCTGATGGCGCCATACGTCAAGAATGTAAATCCAGCGCTGCTCGCGAACGTGGACTACCTATTCCCGAACGCGTTCGAGGCCGCTGCGCTGACAGGGCTGACCGATCCAGACCGAGCAGCCGAGCGCCTCTTGGACATGGGCGTACCCCTCGTGGCATTGACCCGAGGAGCAGACGGGGTCCTCTTGCGTGGGCCCAACCTCGACCAGCAACTGCCTGCGGCTCCCCAACCACGTGTTCAAGACTCAACCGGCGCTGGCGACGCGTTCGCCGCTGGCTTCGTCGCAGCCACCCGTCAGGGAGCGGACCCTGTCGATGCCGCACGCACAGGGACGCTTGCCGCCGCTGCGATTATTGCCCGCGTTGGCGGGCACTCAGGCGCAGTCGACCTGCAAGGAAGGTGAGGCAAAGGCATCCCGCTCCGCGAGATTTCACAACGTCAGGCCACGTACGGGCCGGTCACCCTGACATAACCAAGACCACTCAAAACAACCGACAATTCAATTGGAGCAAGCATGGCTATTCGCGTAAGCGAGGAGGTGCGGCATGCACTGCATGACGGCACAGCAGTAGTCGCCTTGGAGTCGACGATCGTCGCGCACGGCATGCCCGTCCCGACAAACATTGAGACCGCTCTCGCCGTCGAGAGCATTATCCGAGATGGCGGCGCGACGCCCGCATCCGTTGGAATCATCAACGGAGAAATCGTGTGTGGACTGTCAGCATCGGAGCTGGACTTCCTGGCCCACGCCGACAAGGTCATCAAGGCCCAGGAGCGCGATCTCGCCCGTGCCGTACGAGACGGCTCCAGCGGTGCTGCGACAGTCGGGGCCACGCTCTTCGTCGCGGCGTCCTGCGGAATCACCACCCTCGTAACGGGGGGCATCGGCGGGGTCGCACCGGACTTCGGAAATAGTCTCGACATCTCGGCAGATCTTCTAGCCGTCGGAAACTATCCCTGCATCACGGTCGCATCCGGCACCAAGGCATTCATGGACACTGCCGCCACCCTGGAGTACTTCGAGACCCACGGAGTCCCTGTCGCAGCATGGAATACCTCGGAGTTCCCTTGGTTCTACAGCATCGAAAGTGGTTGCCAAATTGAATGGAACGTTGAGACAGCGGAGGATGTCGTCGGCGCATTCCTCGCCGACCAGCAGTTGCGGGGTCCTCGGGGTATGTTCCTCGGCGTTCCGTTGGCTCCCGAGGACGCTCTAGACGCAGGAGTGACCCGGTCAGCCATCGACGAGGCTCTCAGCCGAGCGCGCGCAGATGGAGTTACGGGCAAGGCCACCACTCCCTACCTGCTGTCAACCATTTTCGAGGTCACCGAAGGGGCCAGTCTTAAGGCAAATGTTGCGCTCATCAAGAACAATGCCCAAGTCGGGTCCCGCATCGCACTGGCGCTCTGCGCTTCAGCATGACAACCGGCGCTCCACGAACATGCCTGATCAACGGGCATATCGTCACCGTTGATCCCGACGACACTGATTTCGCACCGGGCTACCTCCTCATCGAGGGCTCGCGCATAGTGGCCTTGGGGCCAATGGCCGACTACCGTCACGCCGACGACGTCGACGAATTGGACTGCACCGGCAAGTTCATATTCCCTGGACTCGTCAATACCCACACACACTCCTTCCAGACCCTCATCCGAGGAGTCGGCGAGGGACTCCCTGTTTGGGAGTGGTTCAGTCAGGCTCTGGACGCGGTGGTTGGAAACCTCACCGTTGACGATGCCGAGCGCTCAGCGCAGGTCAGCGCCCTCGAGGCGATTCGATCCGGCACGACCTGCATTCTCGACTACAACTATCCCCATCCGCGGCCTGGAATGGCCGACGCCGCGATTCGCGGGTTCAGGAGCGTTGGAATTCGCATGATTCTGGCGCGCGGCATCATCGACTGCGGAGACGTCCACTCAACGATCATCAATGACACCGATGCCGAACTCGAGGACTGCCAGCGACTCATCAATTGGCACCACAAGAGTGATGACGACACAGTGCGCGTCTGGGTGGCGCCCTACACCATCTTCAGTACCTCCCGGACGGCCTTCTCGCGAGCCGTGCACCTTGCCCGAGCCCACGGGACGGGAATAACGATTCACGCAGCCACACCCTCAACCCTCGAGGCTGCACATGAGCTTTTCGGCTCCACCGACATCGCCTACGAGAAGGAACTCGGAGCGCTCGGATCCAACATGCTCCTCGTGCATTGCACCCATCTGAGCCCTGTCGACATCACGACGATCGCAGAGTCCGAAGCTTGCGTCTCGCACAACCCTGCGAGCAACGCCTACCTCGGCGAGGGGACAACTCCGGTCATCGACCTCATGAGCCGAGGCATCGTCGTTGGCTTGGGGACCGATGGGCCCGCCAGCAACAACAACCAGGACATGATCGCGGTAATGAAGCTCACCGCGCTGCTCCAAAAGCTCGTGCACCAAGACCCCGGGGTGATCTCGGCCCGGACAGTCTTGCGCATGGCCACGATGGGCGGGGCGACATGCTTGGGTTGGTCAGACGAGATCGGCTCGCTGGAGGTGGGCAAACGTGCCGACCTCATTATCGTCAATCCCTGGCTGCCCAACACGGTAACGTTTGGCGACCCGGTAGCCAGCCTCGTTTACAGCGCAACGCAGGAGAACGTCGAGACAGTCGTGGTGAACGGCCGCTTCATCATGAAGGATCGGTTGTTCGCAGAACTGGACGTTGCGGACATACTGGCCTGCGCTCAGCTGGAGGGCACAGCACTTCGCAATCGATCGGGGCTAGCCTGACAGGAGTCCTGCCTCAAACACGAGTTCAAGGATTGCAGGGTCCTCGACGGCAATGTGCTCGAATATGACCCTCGTCGCCCCTGCCTCGCTCAAGGATCCCAATTGCTCTCGCAGTTCCTCCACCGTTCCGCCGATGAATCCGCTGGACCGCCACTCCGCTCTCGATCCGGGAAGCCCCGCGAACACCGCCCTGTTCGCAAGGATGCGCTCATCGACCTCACGATCGGTTCGCCCGATCAGCAGCGGCGTCATCAACGACCGCCCCACTGAGCCTCGGTCACGCCCAGCCTCATCGCATGCATCGTCGAGTCGGCGTGAAAGCTGGCCGAACTCCTCCGGCGTCTTGTAGAAGCAATTCCACTCCTTGGCGTACTTCGCAGCAAGCCGTAGCATCGCCTTGCCCTCACCTCCAAGGATCACGGGAGGCTTCGGGGTTGCCGGTCGAGGAAGGACGCTTGCCCTGAGCAGGCTGTAGTACTCCCCGGATACCGTGACCTCCTCCCCGACCCACAGCCTCGAGAAGACCTCGAGAGCCTCAGCGAGCCGGGTTACCCGTTTCGCCGGCTCCGGGAAGGGGAATCCGAATCGCTCATGCTCGGCGCCGTGCCAGGCCGCCCCAAACCCAACATCGATCCGACCTGACGTAAGCAGGTCGAGCGCGATGGCCTGCTTGCATAGATCGACGGGGTGCCGCCAGGTCACCGGACTCACCAGCGACCCGATTCGTATCCGACGAGTTCGGGCAGCGAGAACGGCAATCGCGGTCCAGGCCGGCATTACCTCGCGCGCGGCCTCGATGTCCACGGACCCGAAATGATCGGAGACGTACAATCCATCGAAGCCACACTCGTCCGCCCTCGAGGCGACGTCGAGAAGCTGAGGCCAGGTAAGTCCTTCCTGGCTCTCCAGGAGCAGCGCGATCCTCATCAGCGGCTAGATCCCCGTGTATCCACCGTCGATGACCAAGGTCTGGCCGGTGACGTAGCTGGCCGCGTCACTGATCAGGAATGCGATGACCTCAGCGATCTGGGTCGGGGCAGCGTACGTTCCGAGCGGAATGGCACTCAGCGTCGAGGCGCTGCCTGCCTCGAGCTCGGCGCGCGAGTGCTCCTTGAGGTATTCGTCAACGTAGAAGTTCGTTCCGACAACCCCCGGTGCGATGCAGTTCACGCGCACTCCCCGGCCGGCGAGCTCAATGGCCATCGTCATCGACAGGCCCACGACGGCCGCCTTTGATGCCCCGTAGATGGCATGGCCCGGCATCCCGATCCGAAAGCCGACCATCGATGCAGTGTTCACGATCGATGCTGAGCCGCTAGCCTCTAGTGCCGGCAAGGCCAGCCGGGAAAGCGAAAACACGGCCTGAAAGTTCACCCGCATTGTCTCGGCCACGTGCTCGTCGGTCGTAAGCTCGAACGAGTCGGCGAGCCTGAGGATTCCGGCATTGTTCACGAGCCCGTCGAGTGACCCGAACTGCGCCACCGACGTGTCGACCAATTCCTGGGCATAGCTCGAGTCGCACACGTCACCTTGCGCAAACACCGCTTGTCCGCCGCGTTCCATGATTTCCGCCGCGACTTCAGCGCCGCTGTCCGACACGTCCGCAACCACCACGGAGCCACCGCGCTCGGCGATCATCATCGCGGCCGCGCGTCCGATACCGCTTCCGGCTCCCGTGACGATGCACGCGCGCCCGCGCAGGGATGTCGCCTGGCCCGACATGATCAGCCCCGAGCCCCTGTCGCACCAGTCAGGTCTGACCACTCCTCCATCGAGTAATAGGCCGCCCATGCCACGGTCTCGAAATACTCGCTCGTGAGGAATATCTCTTCCAGCCGATCGCGACGCTCCTTCGCAACGCCCTCAACCAATGAGTCCAGGATGTTGAGCAGCGCAACGACATGGTTGTCGAGCCCGGCATCGCTGCCGTACGTGTCGAACCACCACTTGTAGGGGTTGTCGGCTGCTATGGCGTGATCCTGGAGGATTCTCTTGGACAGAATCTGCCAGCCGACCAGGCAAGGCATGATCGCAGTGAGGATCTCGGCCAGCTCGCCCTTGCTGGCCGATGCAAACTCGTGCTGCGCATAGGCGTACTTGGTGGGGCCCATCCGCTGCGACTCCAGCTCCTTCACCGTGATCCCCTCGGACACGGCAAAACGCTCATGCGAGGCCATCTCCTCGGACAGGATGTAGTTCAGATAGCTTTGAACCGTCCGCATGGTGTCGAGGTCCGGTGAACGATGGACTCCTAGCGCGAGTATGCGCGAGAAGTTGATGAGATACGGGTAGTCCACCCGCACCCAATAGCGGAGTCTCTCCGGTTCCAGGCTCCCATCGATCATTGCCTGGACGAAGGCCGTATTCATCTGGGCCTCGAGATACGGCTCCGCCTTCGTGAGCATCTGCTTTGTGAACGACATGCATCCTCCTCGATTCGTCTATGTCACGCGATTAACTGCGTGCGCACCTGAAGCCGGGCCCACCGGCAAGCTCGTACCCGGAGAACTCCGGCAGGGCTCCGCGCCTGAAGCTGCATCGCGCAAACTCATTGGTGTAGAACCAGGATCCACCGCGCAGCACTCGGCACTCGACTGCCGTCGATGGGCTCGACGCGCTGCTCCCCGGATACGGGAGCAGTCGATCCTCGACCCACTCCTCGACGTTCCCCACCATGTCCACAAGTCCGTATGGGCTTCGGTTCCCTTCGAGGACACCATTCGGAATCGTGGTGCGTCCAAGTGCTTTCGCTGAGTCCCAAACGTTGGCATGCTCCTCGATGAACACCTCCCCCCAGGGCCAGATACGACCATCTGTGCCTCGGGCCGCTTTTTCCCACTCCGCCTCCGTGGGCAGACGCTTGCCAGCCCATTCGGCGTATTGGCGTGCCTGCGCCCATGCCACTCGCTCTACTGGATGGTCCAAAAGGTCGGGCGGCGGCCCGCCCTCCGGCCAGTCGGGCACCCAAGGTGCCTTGGTATCGGTGACATAGGCAAGGAAGTCCCGGTTGCTGACCGGCAGCCTGTCGATCCAGAATCCGTCCACGTGGACCACACGCACGGGACTCTCGATGTCGTACCAATCGCTGCCCATCGTGAACTCCCCAGCGGGTATCCACACCATGCCAGTGAACTCGGTGGAATCACTCATCACTCAACCTCCGACACTGCGCATCGAAAACCCGGGCCGCCGAGCTGTCCAAAGCCGACGGTGTCAAGGTCGGGCTCCTCAAAACACCGGTACGCGCATCGAGCGTGCGTTTGCGGAAAGATCCACGATCCGCCCCGCAGAACTCTCATCCCGACTCCGTAGCCGGCGCTCTCATGGAACGAGCCGGGATAACCCGCGTACTCATCTTCGATCCACTCTTCACAGAGGCCAACCATCTGTTCGCATCCATATGGGCTCGCACCCTGAGGCCGCGCGGTGACCGGCTCGGAGTGAGCGCCCGTAACAGCCGCCGTCTCCCAAGTCAGAGCCATCGACGCATCGAAGTGATCACCCCACGGAAACTCCCGACCATCCGTACCCCGGGCTGCCTTCTCCCACTCCGCCTCGGTGGGTAGTCGCTTGCCAACGCTTTTCGCGTACGCATCGGCCATGACCCAACTGACTTCCGCCGGGTGGTCATCATGGCTCACCGGAAAATTTCCTTCAAGCCAATGCGCTGGCACCGGAAAGCCGGTTCGATCGGAAAAGGACTTGAATTCCGCGTTCGTCACTAGAAAGCGATCGATCCAGAATCCTGCGACCTCAATGGTACGGACTGGAGATTCTCGAACATAGCGAGCATCTCCCATCGTGAATGGTCCTGCCGGCACGTACACCATGCCGACCCGCGGTTCATCGCCACTTGCATCGTGCTTGTTGGGATCACTCATCAATTCCTCGCATCGACTGAGGCATGCCACGGGATGATCTTGCGTTCCGCCACTGTCACAACCCAGTAGAACAGCAGCGCAATGCCCGCAGAGACAGCCACTGCGGCCCAGATGCGCGGGGTGTTATTGGTGTAGGCGGCAGTGAGAATGAGGTATCCGATACCTGCGTTCGCCTGAATGAATTCGGCAACAACCGCCGCCAGGACTGAGGCTGCTGATGCCACCCGCAGTGCTGCAAAGAAGAACGGCAGCGACGACGGCATCCTCAGTTTCAAGAGCCCTTGAATACGGGAGGCACTGAGGACACTGAACAAGTCGACCTCCCGGCGATCCGCGGCCTTCAGTCCCTTGAGCGTGTAGATCACCACAGGGAAGAACGTAAGGATTGCCGCAACAACGATCTTCGACATCATCCCGAACCCGAACCAGATGATGACCGCAGGCGCTATCGCCACGATTGGGATGTTGAGCCCGACGACCAGGTAGGGAGACATACCCTTCTCAAGAAAACGCCAAGAGTCCAGTACTAGCGCGACGAAGACCGCGAGCAACACCCCTACCGCGAAGCCGGTCGTAGCCTCGACGAGGGTCACCCAGCCGTTGCGCAGCAACGAATTGGGATTCTCGATCGCCTCCTTCAAGATGAGGTCAGGAGCCGGGAGAATGTACTTCGGCATCCCCCAGAAGTGCGAGGCGGAGTACCACAAGCCAATGACAACCACTGCCACGAGCAGGGCGGGCCACACACCGTGCCATACCGCGGCAGGCTTGCTCCGTTGGTTCTTGCTCGCCATGATCATTCACCGACCTTCGTGCGCGTTGCGGCACCGTAGAGGGCTTCTTCCGCCTCCTGGCGGATACGGCTAAATTCGTCCGTGAAGGTTTGCTCGGCAGTACGTGGTCGAGGCATGCTCACCTTGAACTCCTTGACTATCCGACCTGGGCGCGCTGCCATCACAACCACGCGATCAGACAGCATGATTGCCTCGCGTATGTTGTGCGTGACGAAAAGAATCGTCGTACTTGACTGAGCGAACACCTCCAGCAACCAGCGGTTCATGTCGTCGCGGGTGATCTCATCGAGGGCGGCGAAAGGCTCATCCATGAGAATGATGTCGGGATTCATCACTAACGACCGGGCAATCGCGACTCGCTGCTGCATTCCACCGGAAAGTTGCCGTGGGTAGTTCTTCACGAAATCCGTGAGTCCGACTCTCTCGATCATCGCCTCGGCGCGCGGCAGGGCCTCGGCGCGCGGTACGCCCGCAAGCTCAAGCGGCAACATGACATTTTTGAGGACGTTGCGCCACTCAAGAAGTGTGGCTGATTGAAATACGTATCCGATGTCCCGCTTCTTGATGGCATCACGCGGGGGGATGCCATTCACCATAACGGAGCCACCTGTCGGCGAAATCAGATCCGCTATGCAGCGCAGAACCGTGGTCTTCCCACACCCCGAAGGTCCAATTAGTGAGACAAACTCGTTTTTTTCGACCGTGAGATTGAACGCGTTAAGCGCCTGAAACTGGCCCCCACCCGATTCAAACGTAACCGACAGTTCCCTTGCGACTACAGCGGCTGTCACCCGTACTCCTTCCAGATCCGATTCACTCAGCAAGACAATATGCTGAGAGTGGTTGACCTTGCTTCCACTTCTCGGCGGCCATCGTTCCTGCAACTCCTCATGCGGCGTCGGAGGCCTATTCTCAGGCCCCCGACGCCGCCCATGTGTAGGAACGACTCAGGACTACCAGGTGATCGTGCGATAGTCCGCGGGTACGGCATCCAAGATCGTCGGGGTGAACGCTGACGCGACATCTGCCGGCTCCTTGAGCTGGCCTGCGGCTAGCGCTGCATCGGCCGACTGCTGCCAACTCGTCTGGGCCATGCCACCGATTTCACCCGAGTCCTTCGCTGGGCCTTGCGCCATGAGGCTGCACATTTCATCGACCTGGATGATCTGAAGGTCGAGGTCGAGGTCCGGAGCGGCATCAAGGACATACTGCGCCGCAGTCTTGCGATTCTCCGGGCTCGAGCAGGTCCACTGCCAACCTCGAAGCGTCCCGTTCACGATCCCCTGTGCCCACTCTGGATGCTCCTGCAGGGTGCTCTCCAAGGTGGCGATGGAATCACCTGGCAGGAAAAGGCCCACGTCTGAAGGCCGCAACTCGACCACGTTCCCCTTGCTGGGCTCGAGTCCCTCCTTGTACACCACATGCTTCTCGTTCCACTCGGTCGCGCTCGCGCAGTCGAATGCATCGTTAAAGAACTCATCCATCGAGAACTTCTGCGGCAACCACTCAACGTCGGCGACAGCAAGGCCGGACTTGACCGCAGCAGCCTGAATGCCGGCTTCACCGCCACCAAGCCAGACACCGACCTTCTTGCCCTTGAGGTCAGCAAAACTCTTGATATTCGTCGTCGTCTTGCACATGAGGAACAATCCGTCGGCTTGGTTGATGCCACCAATGCCCACTACCGGGATGCCCTCGGCGCGGTTCGAATAGATGCCAGCCGGGTTGAACACCGCGAATTGCGCCGAATTAGAGGCCAGAAGTGCTCCCGCCCGAACATCTGGACCGCCCGGGATGATCTCCACATCGAGACCTTCCTCCTTGTAGAAACCCTGATTCAATGCGGCGAACTGACCGGCCTCTTCTCCCTGAATAACCCAAGGCATCACGAAGCCGACCTTGGCCAGCTCAACGGGAGCCGCTTCACTGGCAGCCCCGGACGCCGCCGGATCTGCGGAGGCTGCGGTTGAACTCGATGAACTCCCACCGCCGCAGGCGGCAAGGAAACTCACGGCGCTGAGGACCGCGCCTACGGCAATCACCTTCGACACGTTTGACCTGCACGAAGAACTTTTCACCTAAGTACCTCTCGAAAGACTTGCAGCGGACAGATCCCGTTCCGCGGTTCGCGGAATCGGTCGATACCAGATTGTGCTTGCTACACCGTGCGTCATTTCACAATTGCTAATGGCATACGACACCCACTTCACGCTCATGTCAAGCATGTTTGGGCAATTGTTCAACAACGTAACGAACATGAAATGTCCAACACGTTTTGAACCCTCTCATGCGTTTCGTCCTAGCACTTGACGTTGGTGATGTTGAAGTTTCTTCCTCCGCGCGTGGGTTGAACCTCCCAGCAACAACTCCTTGGTGCGTCATGGTGTCGCCGAGGAGAAGCACGTTCGGATCACATCGAATCCTGTTCGGGTGCATGTGAGTTCTTCCAACGTGCGCGGTTCGGCCTACGGGCACCAGGTTCGGCGCCAACGACACATCGAGGTGTTCAGCAAACGCATGAACTCATCGAACGCCTACGGCCCACCAGAGAAACCCCGCACGGCCACCGCACCATCGGGCAGTCGGCCCGACAACCGGACGAGTCATGGGAGATACCGTCTCGAAACGTTGACAGCAATTGGAGCATCACCGCTCCGCCGCCGTCGAGTAACACAACGAGTCGGCCACATCCGACCACGGCCACTTCGACAATGCACCAATAGCCCTGATCACCACCCTGACGACGGGCCAGAGGGCATGAGGCAAACACTCGGACTCATGTCGGAATGATCACGACATTGAACTCAGCCCGAAGGATGCAACCCACTACTCAGGGGGTAGTCAGTCTTCGCCGATATCTTCATTCCATAGTCTCGGGTTTGCCGTCATCCACGCTTCGAACATGCGCGTCGTTTCGGCATCGTTGAGGACGACCACCTCGACCCCATGGCTACGGAGCAAGTCCTCGCTCACCTCGAAACTCACGTTGTCGCCGATCACCACCCTCGGGATCTTGTAGAGGAGGATCGTCCCCGCGCACATATGGCACGGAGAGAGGGTTGTGTAGATCGTTGATTGGGCGTAGACGCTGGCGGGCAGCCGGCCCGCATTCTCGATGCAGTTCGTCTCCCCGTGATGGATCGCGCTACCCCGCTGAACCCGCTGGTTTCGCCCTGTGGCGAGCAGCTTCCCGTCAGCGACGATCGCGGCTCCGATCGGGATGCCACCCTCTGCCATTCCTTCCATTGCAGCGTTTAGGGCTGCTGCGTATGCGGTCAAGTCATCCATCGGTGCCTCCATTCGGGCGAAAGAAAGGTTATCGAAGATACGACGATCTGCCGGGGTGCGGCGTGCAGCGGTACTGCCGCCGATGCGTCGATCTATGGCCCACACACAACTCTATGAGCACATGACAGTCAAGGGGCGAGAATCGAGGACCTCGACTCGGAATGGCCAACGTGGGGGCAGGTCGCAACCGGTCCGAAGTCTGCCGTCGAACGACAGCGGCACGCCCTCAGTCATCGGCGATGTCGATTCGCCCTACACCGGCTGTTACCCGCGAGTGAAACACTCCGAGATGCGCGCTCAGCCCTGACACCGGATCGCGCCGGGCGCCCTTGCACGAGGCCGTCCGGGCGAGGAAAACCTCGATTGGACGGGGCCCGACTTCCGCGAATCGACCAGGTCGCGTGACGCATCGCCACCAAGCCTGTGACGGCCGGCACTCAGGGACTCCGGTGGCGCGGACCGCACTTGCCACCATAATTGCCGCACTTCGGCAATCGAGCACTAGACGACCACGCCTGCGTCGAACCAACGCACCCTCGGATCGCACGGAATCAGATCAAGAACTCCTGGCCATTGACGAAGTCGGGGAGTCTCGATCAACCTCCGACGGCCCTACACCTCATAGAGCGAGATAGCTGCACCGGCAAGGACACGAAGCGCATCAGGATCCGCGAAGGCCTCCCGAATTGAGTCGATGTTCGCCTGCGGGTCCGAGATGGAGAACGGGTGATCCGTGCCAAACATTAGGTGATTCACACCCACGAGGTCGGCCGCCGCTTGAAGTGCCCGTGGATGGTAAAGCACGGCATCCAGGAAAAGTCGATCAATGACGTCACTGGGCGGCGTCGGCATGCGATCTGCCAGCCGCGGATCCGATCGCCACCCGGCATCGAGCCTGCCAGCCAGAAACGGGATTGTGCCGCCGCCATGGGACCCAATGATTCGCACTCCGGGAAATCGATGTAGCACTCCGGAAAAGATGAGGCGTGCCAGCGCTATTGTTGTCTCAATAGGAAACCCGACGGCCACTGGCATCGCATGGCCGAAGCCTTCAAGCTCATCGAGTGCCGCTCCGTGATGCGGATGCACAAGCAGCGGCAGCCCGGTCTCCTCGAGTGCGCGCCAGACTGGATCCAATGTCACGTCGTCGAAGGCGAGACCGCCGATCCTCGAACCTGTAATGGCTCCGAACAGCCCCTCGGTCTCAGCGATCTCGCGCATGATCATGGCGATGTCATCGACATTCTCCCCGGGGATCGCGCCCATCCCAAGTATGCGGTTGTTCGTTCTCGAGCGAAGCGTGGAGAAATCGGCATTGAACCTGCGAGCGGTCTCAACTGCAGAGTCCCCTTCAAAGGGATCGAGCCAGGGGTTGCCCAACGACAGAATTGTCTGATCGATGCCGAACCGATCCATGAAGGCAATCTTGGCATCAAGTGACCAGTATTCCTTGGAGATGAGTCGGCCGCCCTCCTCGGACGTCTCCTCTTCCGGAAAGATCACGAACTTCTCACCCTGAGAGTCCTCTGCAACACGGGGGATGGTCGTTCGAGCCTTGAGCAGGTCGATGTACCACCGAGGGTAGAAATGTGAATGCACGTCAATTACTGAAAAACCTGCTGAAGGCACTGCGGTCCCCTAACCAGAATTATTCGATCGATGATAAAGCGAATGTTCAAACATATTCACAAGACGAATGTTCAACAAATTCTTTGAGAGGGTCGCTCCCAAGCGTGACTCGGGCGATGCAGCCACTTGATCATCGGACTATAGCCTGCAAGGCTTTCTTTGCGTCCGTGAATCGCACTTGATTGTCAGTGATTCCTGAGAAAGCGCAATAATCAACGCGGTTTGGTTCTGCAATGAGTAACATTTATCTAACCCGCGCAACGGCCACAACACCCGGGTCCTCCGACCCGTCGCATGCAGGAAGGCATAAATGTGATCAGGGCATTGAATCAGGATTTGCACGAGATGCTCAGCATCTCTCCGCTTCCGATGTACATCAATGGAACGTGGACGCATGGATCGTCCGGCACGGTGACTGAGATCATCGATCCGGCGAATAGCGAGGTGCTTTGCGCTGTTTCGGCCGCAGACGAGTCGGATGTTGATATCGCCGCCAACGCCGCCTATGTTGCTTTCAAGAGCGGGCGATGGTCCGGTCTCCGTCCCGATGAGCGCGCTCGTGCCATGTTCCGATGGGCTGACTTGGTGGACCGTGACAGCGAGTTCCTTTCGGAAATGGAGACTCTGCAAACCGGAAAGCCGATTCGAGAGTCGCGCGGAGATATTGCTCGCGGGCTTGATGGGATCAGGTTCTACGCGGGTTTAGCCCGAAACATCCGCGGCGAGACCATTGACGTAAGCACCCGGCACCACTCGTATGTCACCCGCGAGCCGATCGGGGTGATCGCGTCAATTGTTCCCTGGAATGTCCCTTTCGTTCTCACGCTGTCCAAGGCTGCCCCGGCCCTGGCAGGGGGAAACAGCGTCATCGTCAAGCCAAGCCAGACCACTCCGCTCACGGCGCTGCACCTAGCCCGACTCTGGGAGGAGGCCGGCCTGCCGGCCAGCGTGTTCAACGTCATCACCGGCGCCGGCAGAATCGTCGGCGAAGCGCTCTGCATGCATCCACGGGTAAGCGGGGTGACATTCACAGGAAGTACGGAGACAGGTTTGCGACTCAGCAAGCTCACCTCGTCTCAGAACAAGCGCATCATGCTCGAACTCGGCGGGAAGTCGCCCAACCTCGTGCTAGCCGATGCCGACCTCGACCGCGCCATCCCGGGAGCGGCCTCCGCGATCTTCTACGGCCAGGGGCAGATCTGCGCGGCTGGCTCCCGCCTCATCGTTGATCAGTCGATCTACGATCACGTCGTCGAAGGTGTCGTTGCGGCTGCCAGGGGCATGGTCATCGGGGATCCACTTGATCCCGCCACCGAATTCGGCACGCTCACCTCGCAGGCGCACAGAGCCGAGGTTCTCGGCTGGGTGGACCGCGCAGTCGCTGATGGCGCCACCGTCGCAACTGGAGGGCGGGTCGCACACGTCCCCGGCCTTCCAAATGGCGCTTTCATGGAGCCCACCGTTCTCGTCGACGTCAACGAGTCCGACCCGATCGCTCGGGAAGAGGTCTTCGGCCCGGTATTGGTGGTGCAGCGAGCAGCAAACGTAGACGACGCCATCAGGATCGCCAACGACTCACAATTCGGACTCAGCGCTGCTGTCTGGACGAGGAACGCGGGCGTCGCGCGCAGGGTGGCACGCGAACTCGAATCCGGGGTCGTATGGATCAACGACTACGGTCAATTCAATCCGGCCATGCCATTTGGGGGGGTCAAGCTCAGTGGGAGCGCCCACCGTGAGTGGAGTCATCTGGCCATCGATGCCTTTCTCGAGCACAAGTCGATTTGGGAGTGGAACGAATGAGAGATTTTGCGGATCGTGTCGTACTCATTACCGGCGGTGCCCAGGGCATCGGGTTGGCCTATGTCAAGGCATTCGCGGACTCCGGTGCCAAGGTCGTCGTCGCGGATCTGGCTGACCCGTCCTCGGCAGTCGCGGAGGTCACCGCGTCCGGTGGGGTCGCGGTCGGAACACAGATCGATGTCACCAAGGCGTCAGATGCGCACAGGGCTGTTCAGTGCGCATTGGAATCGTTCGGCCGACTGGATATTCTCGTGAACAACGCTGCATACTACGGCGGCATGTCCTTCTCCACATTCGACGAGATCCCGGAGGAGGACTGGGATCGCTCCATGAATGTCAATCTCAAGGGCGTATGGCTTATGTGCGGCGCGGCTGCCACTCCCATGCGAGCTCAGGCCTACGGACGAATCATCAACATAGCGAGCAATGTCGTGTTCATGGGAAAACCAAACTTCCTCCACTACGTGGCATCCAAGGGCGCAGTTTGGGCACTCACCAACGGCATGTCGCGCGAGTTCGCCGGCACAGGGGTCACCGTCAACTGCGTGGCACCTGGATACACGACGACGACCGCAACCCGCAGCATGGGCACACCTGAGCAGGTTCAGGAGCTCGAGGAGCAAATCCTCGAGGCGCAGAGTGTCAAGCGCCTGCTCGATGCCACCGACATGGTGGGCGCCGTTCAGTATCTGGCTTCTGAGGGCGCCGCAATGGTGACGGGGCAGACAATCATCGTCGATGGCGGTGTGATCGTTGGCTAGCAATGCGGGACCTCACGGCCGCCAGAAGATGGTCCAGACTGTCCTCGGCCCGATCTCCGTTGACGACATCGGCTGGACATTGGCCCATGAGCATTTCTTCACGAAGACCTACGACGCTCCTGGCATGTACCTGGCAAATCCGAGCCTGGCACTGGTCGAACTCAGCGACGCGCGCGCGGCCGGAACTCGCACTGTCATTGACCTCACCACCTTTGACCTCGGCCGAGATCCGATCGCGATTAGGGACCTCTCGGATCAAGCGAACGTGAACATCGTGATGGGCACCGGGTGGTACACCCACAACACCTACCCCGAGTCCCTGGCGCTTACCTCGACCAACCAGCTTGCCGAGGAACTGCTTCGTGACATCGAGATCGGGGTGGACGGCGTACGGCCGGGGGTCATTGGCGAGATCGGGGTCGCGGGGACGAGGGTTGAAGCGAGGGAAGAGCGCGTGCTTCGGGCGGTAGCGCGAGCGCATGCCGAGTCTGGCCTGCCGATCTTCCTGCACCAGCAGCGTGTTTTCTCTGGCCCAGAGGCCCTCGGAATCCTCATGGAGGAGGGAGTGCAACCCGACCGCGTCGTCTTCTGCCACATGGACTCCATCGCCGATCCCGAGGCCCACGCCAAGGCGATCGAACTGGGTGTCTGGCTCTCGTACGACAGGATTCAGGGTTGGGACCTCGTCTACCAATTGCGCCCCTGGGAGGTCGAGCACCGGCATGACCTGCTCTCGATGGCGCGCCGTGACGGGTACCTTGGACGGGTGCTGCTGAGTACCGATTGCTGCGTACTGGGAGACCTCGCGAGCTATGGAGGCCCAGGCTATGCCTATACGCACGGCACCTTCGCGGAGCAGATGCGCGAGCGCGGCTTCACCCCCGCCGAACTCGACAGCATCTTCAGCGACAACCCCAAGCGGTTGCTTACTGGCGGCTAGAGCGCAGTCTAAGCAGGCACCGTGGGCTCCATCATCTGGTTCATGATCGGCAATCCGCTGGCAAGGGAAGCGCGCACCTCATCGCTCGTCGTCACCCAGCCGAAGTGGGTGCTGATGTCATAGAGCGAGGCGTGCTGCTCCATCGATGTCATGGCTCTCACGGTGTCCGTCGGAACGACCACGTCGTAGCCGAGGAAGAACGCATCATGGGCCGTGGCTCGAACACAGATGTTCGTGAGCACGCCCATGAGGACCACCGTGGTCACGCCACGATCGCGAAGGACTAGGTCGAGGTCTGACTGGAAGAAACCCGAGTAGCGGCGCTTCACGACCTCAATGTCGGTGTCTTGCACCACGAGGGGCTCGACGACTCGGGCTCCCCAGCTTCCCTCATAGGTATGCGTCATCTGCTTGGCGAACTCGCGCTTCGGCCCGAGATTGACCCGGTGCTGCTCGTTCACAAAGACCACCGTGCCGCCACATCGCCTGGCCGCGTCAAGAACGAGATTTTGACTCTCGCACAGGTCGAGCGCAGCTGCGTTCCCGAGCTTGCCCTCTTCGTCGCAGAAATCATTGAGCATGTCAATCACTAAAGCGGCGGTTGTCTGTCCCTCAATCGTCAAGGGGCGCCCAAAGAGTCGACGGTCTGAATATGGGTCCATATTATTAATCCTAATGATCGAGAGGGATGCGCGGGCGGCTATTCATAGAGTCGCTCTGCGATGCGATTCACGTCGTCAGCGACTTCGCCCTCATGGGCTCCAGTCAAGACGCCATTCGACACGACTCGCCTGCCTCCAACCAAGACGTCGCGCGCACGCGATCCCGAGAATGTTCGAAACAGCAACCATGCTGGGTCGCGGAGTGCGCGAGATGGAATACCGGCGAACTCCAAGGTCCCCAAGTCCCACACGGCAAGGTCCGCGAAGTGACCATCCGCGAGCGTTCCGACATCCTGCCAGCCGAGCGTGCGTGCCCCAGCCGCCGTGGCAAGCTCCAAGGCCTGTGACGGCAACATCGCCGGTTCTCGTGCATCCTGCATCGCTCGCTGCAATTGCCACGTGAGTTGCGCCTCGCCGAGCATGCCGGCACGATCGTTCGAAGCAGCGCCGTCTACGCTCACCGAGACCCGGTCATTCCCGGCGCACCACTGCGCGAGGGGTGGAACGGGGTAGCCAAGCAGGACGCTGCAACTCGGGTTGTGGACGACACCGACTCCAACTCTCCCCAGCTCATGGACATCACGCGTCGTGAGCGCCGATCCGTGAGCGAACCAATTCCCCGGACGGACCAGGCCGACGCGCCTAGCGAGGTCGAAGGCCGTCTCGCCTTCGGCCAAGGATCCCGGCAGCGGATGGAAGTGCGTATGCATCCCGACCTGAAATTCGTCGGCGAGTTCGCTGAGCTTGGAGTGAAAGGCCCCGTCATCGTCAAGTACCGGTGTCGTGGGCCCGCAAGCCCACCTCAGCGTCTCGGTCGACGGCCGGGAGATGGTCTCGCGCGTACGTGCGATGGCGAGATCCTCTGGCTCGAGAAGTCGGCCTAGATCAGTGCCCGTCGCCGCGAGGACTTCGGCGAGGCGCCCTTCGAGTCTTGGTGCGCATCCGCGAACGTATGTCAGCCGCAATCCAATCTGCTCAGCCGCCTCGACCACAGGGGTAACGAAGTCCTCATCAACAGGATGGAGGTACTCGAAGCCGGCAACCGTCGTGCATCCACCGAGGGCGAGCTGCGCAAGTGAGGCCGAAGCGGCGCCACGAACATCCTCTGGGGTCATCCGGGCCCACGCTCGGTAATGGACCTCGAGCCATCCGAGGAGACCATCTGGCGCCTGCAGTCCCCGGCTAGCGCCCTGCGAGAGATGGTGATGAGCAGCCACAAATCCTGGCGCGATGAGACAGTTCCGTGCCTCGATAGTCTCCCGCGCCGAGGGCGCGATCCCCGTGCCCGCGCCCTCGATCCGACCGTCGCTCACGGCCAGCCATGCGTTCAGCAAAGGAGGCTGGGTCCAATCCGTAACCACCGCGGCGGCATCACGGATCACAAGGTCGGCCATCATCATTATTCACAACTCCCTGCGTGTGCATAGCGTGGTATTGCGTGTGCATAGCGTGGTATTGCGTGTGCATAGCGTGGTACTGCGCGTGCATAGCGTGGCACCACGTAGGCATTGTGCGTTCGTCATTGCCACCGGATACGCCCGGCGATTGCTCTTAGGAAATCCCGCCACGCGCACTTGGCAGGACACGGGCGGCAACGATGACATGACCCGCGATCGCTGCAAGTTCCTCGGGGTCGTCAGGCAGCAGGCCCGAGGTGATGCGTAGAAACTGAGCGGAGAGGGGCTCGACCATGAACGGACTGCCCGGGGCCGCCCTAATTCCGGCCGCGGCAAGGGTGAGCAGCGCAGAGCGCTCATCATTCACCGCGACCCAAATGTTCAGGCCGTCACCGGGACTTGCCCGAACGCCCTTCTCCTCAAGTGCAGCCTTGAATGCAAACGTACGTCGGCTGTACACACCTGCAGCATGCGCAACCGATGCCTGAGACTGCGGGTCGACAAGGAGTTGCACGAGCACCGACTGAAGGATCCGACTGGTCCAGCCTGGGCCAAGCATCCTGCGAGCCATGAGCGGGTCGACGATATGGGCGGGTCCGCTGAGCGCGGCGATGCGCAGATCGGGTCCGTGGGACTTTGAGTAGCTGCGGATTCGCACGGTACGATCAACGAGAAACGAGCCCACACTGAGGTCGTCAGACTCTGCTATCGCACCTGAGTGGTCTGTCTCGATCACAATCGCGCGGCACGGCCGCAGGACCTTGACGAGCTCTCCCAGTCGGGCCGGCGTGAAGGCCGCGCCAGTCGGGTTCTGGGCCCTCGGGTGCATGAACACGGCAACCGGATCGTGCTCAAGTGCCCTCGCCAACTCCTGCGGAAGCACACCTGAGTCATCCATGGCCATCGGGATGATCTCGGCACCACGTGATTCGAGGAGGTCGATCAGGGCAGGAAAGCCCGGATTTTCCATGGCGACCCGATCACCGAGGCCCACGACCTGGTCAATCACTCTCGCTAATCCGTCCAGTGCGCCGTCGACTGTCACCAGCCTGGCGGGGTCATATGGCCAACTTGATCTCAGCAAGGCTTCAAGCGCAGGCAGGACTGGGTCTTCAAGGTAGCTGGTCGTCCAGGCGAGCGAGCTTCCTGTCACCGCTTCAAGGGCGGTGCGTAGCGAGGGCAGCAACAACGGATCTGGCATGCTCGTGGACAGATCGATGCCGGAGGCCGTGGGTGCCAAGCCGACGCTGAGATAGCGAACGGGCCGGCTCGGCTCCGAAGTTTCCTGGATGAAAGTCCCCGCTCGGCCGCGAGACTCGATGGCACCGACCGCGCTCAGCGCCTGCCATGCCTCGCTCACCGTCGCAGGACTCACTCCCAGTCGAACTGCCAGATCACGCACAGTTGGCAGACGTTCCCCAGTCGATAGTCGCCCTGCCCGAATGAGTCGATTCAGGGCTGCCGCGATGCCCTTGGGCGACGGGTCCGAGATCGCCGCGCACACGAGGGCGGTCACAGCAGGATCTGTGGTTCGGGCGCTGCCCGGGGAGCCCACCATTACGACACCGCGCTATTCGAACTCAAGGGGTCGAGGGCTGGAAGGATCAGGTGCGCGAGCACGCAACTCCCCTCCCTGCTGTCACCGGCACGAAACCATAGGGTCAGTGCTCGGCTGATTTCCATCGGATGGCAATCTGCGCAATTGTACTTGTAGCACAATCATTTGTGTCTACTATTCAGAAGTTCATTAAGGCCGCATTGCTCGACAAGCCCGAATGGCGCTCCAGCGCCCAAAAGGAGGACCACGATGACCGTTGTGCGCGCTGCACTGGTGCAGAC
>CAINMH010000010.1 GCA_903850745.1 uncultured bacterium | reverse complement strand
GGTGACCATGATGCCCGTGAGTGACTGGATCCATGCGGCAGAGTTATTGCCACCAGTCAGAGTCTCGGAGTCGATGGTGATGTGCACGACTGGGCGTTCTCCACCGACGTCGGGCAGTCTGAAGTCATCGGTGGCGGCTGACGCCGCATCGAGAATCAAGCGGAAAGCTTCAACGTTGCGGGAAGACAGTCGCGGTTGGGCCTCGTCGGGGACGTCAGCGGGATTGTCGTTGAGTTTCATGCCGTTAACGAAGGCGTGCGCTGGCGAAGTGCACGTTGCTCCGTCGCCACATGTGCAGGCGATCTTTGAAGCGACATCCGCACGCTGCCGTGCCTTGTCGCGTGCTGATGCGAGCAGGTTGAGGAACTGTTGCCCGGTTTCTGGGTCGAGTAGGCCATCGACACGAACGAAGCCATCGAGCAGAGCGGTCGCGTGCAAGCCGACTGAATCGCGGCGCTTGATGGCATCGGCCTCGTCCACGGCGTCAGGGTCAATCGTCTTCAGCCGCTCGAGCAAGATTGAGCGAAACCGTTGCGGAGTGAGGTGTGTGGCATGTTCGACGAGCTCGGACTCGATGCTGTCGAGGGATGCGGCAAGCCGGGGGTATAGGCGATGAGCGTCGGCTAGTGCCTGCACGTGAACTCGGGTGATCTCCCCACGGCGCAGGGCTGCAGCCATGTGGGGGTGATGGCGGAGAAGGAGACCAGTTTCGAAGGGGCGCATTGCCAGGCCCGGACCTTCATTGGTGTGAGCGCCCAGCCAGTCGCGGGCACTACGAAACCCACCTGCAGACCATACGGTTGTGCCCTTGAATCGCGCGGCAACATCGCCGAGTGCGGCTTCGGTGCGGCGCCGGATGTCGACGAGATCGAGGAGCGTCTCAGCGATCTCGTCGTCGGTGGCAAGGGCCAGGGGGAGACCAGAGGCCGCATCAACCAGCTCGGCGATAGCTGCAAGAGCAGCGCGCCGTGCATCGTGAAGTCGAGCGACATTCTCCATGAAACGAGTCCTCCATGAAAGGAAAAGGATTCGTCAGGGCCTATGCCTGCTCTACCGCACTCATCCTCGGTGCGATGCACTCTGACTTACTAGTAGTGCAATCGAATGACCCGAAGTGATGACGAAATACTAAATCGAGGCTCTGAGAATTGCAAGCCCAAATTCACAAATTCTTCAATGTTTTCGCAGGTTTCTCCGTATCTCCTGTCCACAGCACTATCCACAGATCAGACCTCAATGGCGACCTAGATTCGTGTACCTAGGTGCGGAGGATCTCATGCCGTGGGAGAGTTTCTGCATGATGCGCAGCCCGTTGCCGGACGTGGACATCCCCGATGTTCCCATTACCGAATTTGTCCTTCGCTATGCAGATCTCACACCCGACAGGATTGCTATCTGTGATGGGCTTGACGGCACGTCATACACCTATGCGGCATTGCGGGACCGCATTCACCGACTGGCAGGTGCACTCGCGGCCGAAGGCGTAGGTCCAGGTGCGGTCGTTGCGCTTATGGCGTCGAATTGCCCGGACTATGCCGTGGTGTTCCACGCGGTAGCTGTTGCCGGGGCCACGCTGACCACGGTGAATCCGACATACACACCCGAAGAGGTGCGGTTCCAGCTCATTGATTCCCGCGCGACGTGGGCTATTTGTGTAGATGCAGCGCTGCCGGTGTTGCAGGAAGCTATCTCCGGCACCGACGTTGAGCAAGTTGTCACCATGGGGGAGGGCATAGGCAGTGCGCGATCGCTGGCGTCGCTTGATGCAGAACCTATTGCCCAAGTTCCGATCGATGTAGCGACGCACGTCGTCGTGCTGCCGTACTCGTCGGGAACGACGGGGCTTCCCAAGGGCGTGATGTTGTCACATCGCAATTTGGTAGCAAATCTTTTGCAGACGCAGGGGGTGCTTGCGTTCGAAGACGATGAGTCGGCAATCGCATTTATGCCCTTCTTTCACATTTATGGCATGCAGGTGCTGATGAATGCGCTGCTTGCGTATTGCGTTGAAGTCGTGACGCTCCCACGATTCGATCTGGTCAAGGTACTCGACCTCATTCAGACGCAGCGCATCACACGGCTATTCGTTGTGCCGCCAATAGTTTTGGCGCTTGCGAAACATCCGATCGTCGACAACTATGACCTCTCGTCCTTGCGCCACATCATGTCTGGAGCGGCGCCGATGGGAGCGGAGATCACACAAGAGGCGGAGTCGCGAGTGGGATGCCCCATTGGTCAGGGATACGGCATGACAGAGTTGTCGCCCGTCTCGCACGTAGCCGAGGTGGGGGATGTTTGCTACGGCAGTTCAGGTCGTCTCGCACCGAATACTGAGTGCCGCATTGTTGATGTCGAAACGGGCGTTGACTGCCCAGCCGGGGAGCCCGGGGAAATGTGGGTCCGTGGGCCGCAGGTGATGCTGGGCTATCTCAACAACGCCGAGGCGACCGCAGACATGATCACGCCGGATGGCTGGCTTCGTACGGGTGACATCTCGATCGTTGATGAAGCTGGCTACATGACTGTGGTGGATCGCCTCAAGGAGCTCATCAAAGTCAAGGGATTCCAGGTGGCTCCTGCGGAGTTGGAAGCCCTCCTGCTTGCGCACCAGTCCATCGCAGACGCGGCAGTCATCGGGGTTCCAGACGAGGAGTCGGGAGAGATTCCCAAGGCTTTCGTCGTGCTGCGCGAACCTGGGGCCATGTCGAGCCAGGACGTTGAGTCATATATCTCCGGGCGGGTCACGGCGTATAAGCGAGTGCGTCAGGTGGAGTTTGTGGAGTCGATCCCTAAGTCGGCCTCGGGCAAGATCCTCAGGCGGCTGTTGCGCACGAGTGGGATAGGGTAGGTAGGCCCCTTGGGGCGGCGGGCTGTAGCGCAGCTTGGTAGCGCACTTGACTGGGGGTCAAGGGGTCGCAGGTTCAAATCCTGTCAGCCCGACCACATTCCCTCGCGGGATGAGCGCCTCGGACCTGAAATCTAGGTTCCGAGGCGCCGCACGATAAATCGCTGGGCGAGGTTCGGGTCGCCGTTGGGGTCTTGTAGCAACGCTGACCCCACTCTGATGGCAGTGAGGCGAGCGTGATTTGGCACGGTCGCTAGGCAGAGATCGTGCATGTTGTCCGCCATGGCTGGCGATGAGTGGTCATTGAGATCGGCGATTGCTACTGGCGCAACGGCAATCAGCTGCCCACTGCGTTTCGTAAATATGGCCCGGTAGGAATTGGTCACAGCAGGCCCAACTTCGGCGCCCGTCGGATAGGCAGCCATTCCGTTGGACCACACCACCCGTATTGAGGTGGTCCCGGTGGGGCATTGATTTGCGTCTCCCACTAGTTGTTGAGGTGTGAGTTTCCAAGCATCGGTGATGAAGGGCCCAGCCTCAAGCTGAGTCACGGTGTGAGTTAGTCCCGCGTCGATGTCTCGCCACACCCGAGTGCCGATGGGCTTACCGCGAAGCCCCGCCCTGATGGTGATTCGCACGGGTCGAATTCCCGCAGGGTCCCCAAAGTCGCCGATGAGATTCACCGTCTGCCGTTCATTTGATTCATTCGGCGGGAACATCAGTGAGCACGTCGGATGCACCTTTGTGCCATCGCTGCGCGTGAAAGTGAAAATGTCGTTATTCACGGAGGCCACTTGGATGAACCAGTCCAGCGTGACCGGGATGTTGTCCAGACCAGTCTCGCCCGTGGGGCAAGAAGCGCTGTTGTTTAAGCCCCATGCGGCGCTCAAAATTCTGGGCTGCGATAGGGCACCTACCGTTGGCGCTGACATGGCCTGAGGTACGGCGGTCACGAGACCCACCCCGATAAGAGTGGTGACCAGGATCGAACCAAAGGTTTTGCGCATCTCTCGACTCTCGCACAGTCCGGGGTGGGAAGCGAAGCACGAGAGAGACCGATGTCCCTTGCGCAACGGAATCTGCCGTCCTAGAGGGACGGCGCCCCTAGATCGGGAGGCAATTTCGGCACCTGTGGTGACTTTTGACACTTCACTCGCCTTCGGATGTCGTTGAGGACATTGCCCGGGGTGTTGGGCGCTGTCAGGATTGGGCCCAAGGAGGAGTCATGCGGATTGACCTGCACTGCCACTACGTCCACCCAGAGGCGGGTGTCTTGGCCAGCGCCATCAACCCGGTGCTCAAGGAGCATGCCTACATCTTCGCCAACGACCTGACCCGGCAGGTGAACAGCCGTCAGATGCAGGAGCGATCCGCCTTACTCTCTGACATCCCTACCCGCTTGGCGGTGATGGATCGGATGGGGATCGACATTCAGGCGGTGTCGCCCTCGCCGTTCCAGTACTACTACATGGCCGATGCCGTTCTGGGCGCTGAACTTGCCCGATCGGTCAACGATGGCATCGCGGCGGTCGTCGCCAGTCATCTGGATCGCTTCGTTGGCTTATGCACGGTGCCACTCCAAGACGCCGACGCCGCGATTGCCGAATTGGACCGCGCGGTACTCCAGCTCGGGATGCGCGGAGTCGAAGTGAACGGCAACGTCAACGGCGCTGACTTGACCGACCCTGCGCTTGGACTCGAGCCATTCTTCGCCCGTGTTGCCGAACTCGGGGTGTTGCTGTTTATTCACCCCAATGGGTTTAGCGATGCGTGTCGACTCAGTGACCACTACTTCAACAACGTCATCGGCAACCCGCTGGAGACGACTGTTGCGGCGAGCCACTTGATCTTTGACGGGGTTATGGAGCGCCATCCGACTTTGCGCGTTCTTCTCGCCCATGGTGGCGGTTACATTGCGCACTATTGGGCGCGCATGGATCACGCTCATCGTGCACGCGAGGACTGTCGCACAGTGATCTCAGCGCCACCGTCTACCTATCTCCGACGCATGTACGTCGACACGATTACCTTCGATCCCAAAATGCTGCGCCATCTCATCGACACTCACGGCGCTGACCACGTGGTGATCGGCACGGACTATCCCTATGACATGGGCGAAGAGGATCCGCTCGGCTTGCTGAACTCCGTTGCCGGCCTGACTGACGAGGAGCGCCAACTCATCACGAGTACGACGGCTGCGTGGCTGTTGGGGATTAAGACCTCGTGACCGCTGCTCGTCAGCTGACTATCAACAAAGAGATTGTGACCGTTGAGAGTCCAGACGACGAGCCGCTGTTATGGGTGTTGCGTGATCGCCTGAATCTTGTGGGCACGCGATTCGGGTGTGGTGAAGGTGAATGCGGTGCGTGCACTGTGCTCATCGGAGGCCGACCAGTCACGTCATGCTCGATCCGCGTTGGTGATGTGAGTGGGCCCGTCACCACGGTGGAAGGTTTGGCATCCCCGGACGGCACGCTCCATCGCCTGCAGCAGGCATTCTTTGACTTGCAGGCAGGTCAATGCGGCTACTGCATCTCCGGCATCCTCATGCGTGCCGTTGCGCTCGTCGATCGGCGTGGTGCAGATCTCACCGAAGCGGAAGTACGTCTCGAACTAGATGCCCACCTGTGCCGCTGCGGCGATCACACGCGGATCGTGGCCGCGGTTCTACATGCGGCGGGTGCGCAGCAATGAATCAGCCGGTGGGTTCGCTGACGCCGGATCATCGCATCGGTGACTGGATCGGCATTACTGACCATCACGTTGCCGTGCGGTCAGGCAAAGTCGAACTAGGTCAGGGGATCACAGCGGCACTTATTGGGGTTGTTGCGACAGAACTTGGAATTGATCCGACATTCGTCGTCAGTGTTCCACCAACGACGGAGAGTCCCGATGAGGGTTTCACCGCGGGATCGCTATCGATGTCGATGTCGGGAACTGCGCTGCGCTTGGCGTCGCGAGCCCTGCGCCGGGTCACCGCGACAGGCGACGGGATCCCGGTCGACCTTGCTTCGGTAACTGCTGCTCATCTCGAGGCGCGCGTACTGGACGTCATTGCCGAAATCTCTACGGATGCCCTCGCTCCGTCAATGCCACGGCGCGATGCACCGCATGCCGATCTGGTCGGCAAACTCACAGGTCAACCCTTCTACGTGCACGATCTGCGCCTTCCGGGGCAGATCTACGGGCGGGTCATCAGGCGAGCTGGACAACGTCCAGACCTTGTGAGTAGCGCAGCGATTGATCCTGGCAAGGTGCCTGACCTTGATCTGTTGAAGATCGTCCGTGACGGCGCCTTTCTCGGGGTGCTGGCTCGTACCGAGTACGCCGCGATTAGTGCGGCAGAACGGATCGGAACGGCCATTGATTGGGTGAGTGTCGAATCGCGAGTCAGCGAAGAATCATCGCGCGTAGAAGTGCTTGACCGAGCGTTAGTGACAGATGACAGAAATCATCACGTTCGTTTCACGCGTCCCCATCTACTACATGCCTCCATCGGTCCTGCGTGTGCGATAGCCCGCTGGGACGATTCCGGATCGCGCGTTGAGGTGTGGACTCACAGCCAAGGCGTGCATCCGTTACGTCGTGACCTCGCCCGTGCTCTGGGCCTTGACGTGAGCGCGCTCCACGTCGCGCATGTTCCGGGAGCCGGTTGTTACGGCCACAACGGTGCGGACGATGTGGCCTACGACGCTGTGTTGCTTGCTCGTTCAATGCCTGGTGTTCCCGTCCACGTTACGTGGTCGCGAGCCCAAGACCTGTCGTGTTCTCCGGTGGGGCCTGCTATGGAAGTTGAAGTGGCGGCTGAGACCGACGACACCGGTCACATCGTGAACTGGGACTGGTATGGCGGCGGAGAGGGCCACATAGCCCGACCGGGCACGGTGGCCGGAGTTTCGCTTCTCGCGCACAGTGAAATTT
The DNA here is from genome assembly GCA_903850745.1 of uncultured bacterium. GTDB lineage: Bacteria > Actinomycetota > Actinomycetes > S36-B12 > S36-B12 > CAINMH01. Next base: position 54,383 of record CAINMH010000010.1, on the reverse strand, counting down.
TGAGTGGATCGCCCATGCCGGCATCTGCTGATCCGGCCCCGGCCATCGGCGGAGGCATAATCCGTAACTCGCGGCCGATCTACGACGTGACCGTGCGACGTGCGGAGTCAACGCTTCACCCATCGAATATCAGGACTTCGGCCATTCGCTCCCTGGGTGCGTATCTCAATGTCATTGCGATCGAAGCGTTGATGGAAGATATCGCGCGGTCCCAGGGCATCGACCCTGTCGAGTTCCGCCTTGCCCACCTCTCAGATGAGCGAGCGATTCAAGTTTTGCTGCGTGCCGTGGAGTTGTCGGGGGAGCCATCGACTGCTGAAGCGCACGGACGCGGAATTGGGCTGGCCCGCTACAAGGGCACGGGTGCTTGGTGTGCGGTGGTGGCCGATGTGGAGTGCATCGATCGCGTTCGGGTGACCCAGCTCATTGTTGTAGCAGATGTCGGCGAGGTCGTGAGCCGCGACGGAGTTCTGCACCAGTTAGAAGGTGGCGCTCTTCAGTCACTGAGCTGGTCACTTCAAGAGAGTGCACCCATCGCTGGGGGAGCAGTGAATGCCAACGGATGGGCTGAATACCCGATCGCGCGCTTCACGGAGGTTCCACAGGTGATTGCTGATGTGATCGATCGACCCGGAGAACCCTTCCTAGGTGCAGGGGAGGCAGCAGCGGGTCCTACGGGTGCGGCGATTGCCAATGCGGTGACGGCGGCGCTGGGAGTCCGAATTGCCGAACTCCCGCTCACTCCCACGGCAATCATGCGCGCGCTGCTATGAGTCGTGGGTAGAGCGGCACGAGCAGTCCAGAGGTCGCATGCATAAATCTAGTAGGCCCGACCTGGTGTTCTCCCGACACGAGGTCGATGTTGAATCATCTGAGTTGTCCTTCGACCATGTGAGGGTTCGCTGTGCACATGGCGTCCCGGTAGCATCAACCGAATAGCAGAGATGGGCGACCATCGGTAATGGCACTGAGGGGATTATTGTCAGCCAGCACTATGCCTGCCTTGGTATTGGTGATTGCGTACACACACCCGGCAGTACGTGCGGATTCGGGCGGAGGTCAAAACGGCCCTAGGGTAGCCATGCAGGCGGGAGGCGCCTGACCTACGTGAGCGGAGACTCTCAAGAGCCGCTGTCCGTTGAGTGATGGGTACTGCGGTACCGTAAAAGTGATGAATAACCCTCATATCGAACCCGACTTTGCTTCGCTCGGCCTCCGCTCTGAACTGCTGGAGACGCTGACCGCTCTCGGCTATGAGGAGCCCACACCCATCCAGTCGGCCACCATCCCGATCCTGATCCGTGGAACAGACCTCCTCGGTCAGGCAGCGACGGGCACCGGCAAGACCGCGGCCTTTGCCTTGCCCATCCTCCAGGGCCTCGAGCGCGACCGTGGGCGGTCTGCGCCGTCCGCATTGGTCCTCGTGCCTACCCGCGAACTCGCGCTGCAGGTCTCGCAAGCTTTCCATGTATATGGACGGATGCTCGGGGCTCGTCTCGTGGCGGTCTATGGGGGTGCACCTCCCCGGCATCAAATCGACGCATTGCGGCGAGGTGTTGACGTTGTGGTGGCCACTCCCGGGCGCGCTCTCGACCTCAATGCGCGCAAGCAGCTGATCCTCGACCAGGTCCGGACTGTTGTGCTTGATGAAGCCGACGAGATGCTCGAGATGGGGTTCATCGAAGACATCGAAACGCTGCTCGCTGCGACTCCACGCGATCGACAGACTGTGTTGTTCTCAGCGACAATGCCGAAACGGATTGATGCCCTTGCGAATAGGCACCTACGTAATCCCGAGCGTATTTCGATCAAACGATCCGTGCCGTCCCCAGATGATGTGCCGCGCGTGCGGCAGACGGCGTACATCGTCACGCGGCCTAACAAGACGCTCGCGCTTGGCCGCATCCTCGATGCCGAGGATCCTACGGCCGCCATCGTCTTCTGTCGCACACGTGGGGGAGTAGATGATCTCACTGACGTCCTCACTGCGCGCGGTTACCAAGCAGAGGCACTTCATGGTGGTTTGACCCAAGATCAGCGCGATCGCGTAATGGGAAGACTGCGCACTGGTAGCACAGAACTGCTCATCGCAACGGACGTGGCGGCCCGGGGTCTCGACGTCGACCTACTCACACACGTTGTCAACTTTGATCTGCCAATAACTACTGAGGCCTACGTTCACCGAATTGGCCGGGTGGGCCGTGCCGGTCGCGAAGGTGTCGCAATCAGCCTCGTCGAACCGCGTGAGCGACGCATGCTGGAGTCCATTGAACGGGCCACGGCCGGCAATGTGCGCATTGAACGAATTCCTACAGTGAGCGATGTACGTCACCTACGGCTGCAACGCACCCGTGACTCCATTGAGGAGTTGCTTGGTGATGCTGACGCTCAAGAGCGGATGTCGCACTACCGCGCATTGGTAGAAGATTTGCTGCTTAGTTATGAGCCTGCAGAGGCGGTGTTGGCAGCGTTCACGCTAGCCCATGAGGCCACCCAGGGCTCGGTGGCTGATAGTGACGAAGGTGAACTCGACGCCTTCGTAGAGGCACCGCGTGCAGCTGGTTCTGGAAAGCACAAACGCAAGGGGGAGGCCAAGTTTGCCGCTGCGCCGCAAGGTGACAAGCACAGCGGGGGCAAGAAGCACAAGCGTCCGGAAGGACCGACGGTGCGCCTGTTTGTGTCAGTGGGCCGCAAGGCCGGGGTGACTCCCGGGGATTTGCTCGGAGCGATCACTGGTGAGTCCGGACTCAAGGGTGCCGATATTGGGACCATTAGCGTGCACGAGATGTTCTCGGTGGTCGAAGTACCCACCGATAAGGCCCGCAAGATCATCAAATCCGTGCATGGCGCGAAGATTCGTGGACGTAAGGTCACCGTACGCAATGATCGCGACAAGTAGCCTTTCCTGACATGTATTTGACACTCCTCGGAGGATCTATGAAGCGTGCAGTCTCCAACTGGTGGGTCGCGTCATGAGTTTTCATGTGCGGTCCGGCCCTTGGACACCAAGTCAGATTGAGGCATGGCTGATCGAGACCGTTGTGCCACTCCGTCTTGCATCCGCCGGAAAGCGCGGACCGCTCGTCCAGTCGCTGTGGTTTAGCTACGAAGACGGTGCTTTGTGGTGCGCAACCCAGCGCGATTCAGTGCTGGCCAAACGTGTCCGACGTGACGGCAACGTGGGTTGGGAAGTCTCTCGCGATGAGCCGCCCTATCGTGGAGTTCGGGGGACTGGTATGGCCAGAATCGTCGATGAGATTGAGCAATCGACACAAGTGCTCCAGCGCTTGGTGGCCCGCTATGGTCAAGCTGGCACCCAACTTGCCAACTGGCTCCTAGGCCGCATCGAGACTGAAGTTGTTGTACGCATCGACGACCTACGAGTCACTTCGTGGGACTACGCCCCTCGGATGTGATCTTGACTAGTGCACTGCCACTTCTAAAGGAGCCTTATCGATGAGCCATCTGTTTACGCCCATTCGCTTGCGTTCACTCGAACTCGCCAACCGCGCTTGGGTGGCGCCGATGTGCATGTATTCAGCGATAGATGGTGTTGTGGGCGACTTCCACGTGGCGCACCTGGGATCGTTTTCGTTGGGGCGCGCTGGATTGGTCATGGCAGAAGCCACCGGCGTCGTGCCGGAGGGCCGCATCAGCGTTGCGTGTCCTGGGATTTGGAACGATACCCAATTAGCCGCGTGGAAGCGTGTCGTTGACCTGCTCCATGCTCAGGGCACCCCGGTCGGACTTCAACTCGCGCATGCCGGACGAAAAGGATCGACCTTTTCGCTGTGGGTGGGCGGCATCGCCACGGAGGCCGACGGAGGCTGGGAGACAGTTTCTGCTTCAGCAATCCCCTTCGCAGACATGCCGACACCGAGGCCTCTGACAGTGAGCGAAATCGAAGATCTCGTCGAAGCGTGGGCGGCTGCCGCAGTGCGCGCTCGAACTGCGGGCTTCGATGTGATCGAGGTGCATTCTGCGCACGGCTATCTGTTGCATCAGTTCCTCTCCCCGCTGAGCAATATGCGCACTGATGAGTATGGCGGCAGCCTTGAAAACCGGATGCGGTTCCCGTTAGCTGTTGCCTCTGCGGTGCGGGCAGTGTGGCCCGCCGATCTTCCCGTGATTGTGCGAATTTCAGCCACTGACTGGATGCCGAATGGTTTTAGTGTTGACGAGGCCACGGTGTACGTGAGCGAATTGCAGAAAATCGGCATCGACGTTGTTGATGTGTCGAGCAGCGGGCTACATGCCGATCAGCAGATTCCGCGCGACGTGAACTATCAGGTGGATATCGCCGCCCGCATCAAAGCCGCCACGGGAATGACAATCTCCGCAGTCGGCCTAGTCACCTCGCCGCAACAGGCTGAGGACATCATCGCGTCAGGTAAAGCCGATGCAGTGCGGATGGCACGAGCATTCTTACGCGATCCGCACTGGGCCTTGCGTGCAGCACACGAATTGGGTGCCGATATTGATTGGCTTCCGCAGTACGAGCGCGGGCTTCCGTGGCCATAAATGCCAAAGCAGGCCCTTGCCGCACCCTCAGTTCTTGCTTCTGAGATAGGCCTCGAGCTCTGCGATGCCAGCATCGGCATCTTCGGTAATCAGGTCCCTCGAGGGGCTCGAGGCTTTCTCTTTGCGTCCGAACCATCGTCGCCACCGTGACGCCGTAGACATTTCGGTTCGATCTGGAGTTGGAGCATGAGCTGGAACCGGGTTGAGTTCGCTGTAAATCTTGCGGATCGTATTGATCGGCGTACGTGGATATCGATTTTGTTCCTGAGCCCAACCGACGAAGTAGTCGTCGATCACCATTGACGTCACGTAGGGAAGTCGTCCACGTGGCGGCAGGATCGTGGTCTCTTCAGGAGTTGTGGCCCTGAGCAAGATTGTTGCGGGTGGTCTCCGGGAGTTGCCGACGCGCATCTGTTCGGCTGCGGTTGCGATGGCACTCATAGGTATGCCGAGGGTGAGCAAATGTCTGGACGTGGCATAAGTGAACGCCCAGTACCCGGCGTCACCCCAAAGATCAGCGACAAGCAGACTTCCCGCCGTGGAGTCGAACCGCAAAGCCGGAATACTGCGAATTGCGAAGACGCGCTCAGGAACCCACAGCGCATGCATGGCCGTGAGTGCGGTGTCTTCGGAGAGCAGCAAGCTCGGGATTGCGTCGCGCCCACGGATCTCTACCGTGGGGGAGTGGACGGAGCCAAAAGTGAGTACGTAGCCGTAAACTACCTCAAATCCAGTCACATCAGAGTCGAGAATCTCTGCAAGCGTGCTCATGTTTCCCCCCGCTATTGGTGCCTTTGGCAAATCTAGGGCATGGGACTGTCAGACCCCCATGCGACAGTGAAACTACACCAGCAAAGAGGGGGGTCCCATGACTGACCAGAAGACGATGCATTGTCCCCATGTTGTGCTCAGTGAGCGTTATATGGAAGCGGTGCGATTCGCGAGCGATATCCATTCAACGCACACACGTAAGGGCAAAGACACTGCCTACGTGTGTCACCTTTTGGGCGTCTCGGCTCTTGTCCTTGAGGCCGAGGGCACCGAAGATCAGGCAATTGCTGGGCTGTTGCACGACGCGGCCGAAGATTGCGGCGGAGAGCCCATGCTCGACGTCATCAACGAAAAGTTTGGTTTCGAAGTTGCTCGCATCGTCCGGGCCTGTAGCGACTCACTGATTGTCAATGCCGACGAAAAGTTGCCTTGGAAGCCTCGCAAAGAGGTTCACATCGGGCACTTAAGAACGGCGGATTCGGCAGTCCTTATCGTGACCGCAGCAGACAAATTGCATAACGCCCGCGCCATTCTGACGGACGTGCAGATTCACGGAGTGGGCACCCTCAAACGCTTTAATGGCAAGGCGGATGGCACTCTTTGGTACTACGAGCAGATGCTCGGGGTTCTCCAAGAGCGTCACGCGCCGGAGATTCTTACCGTCCCACTCGAGGGCGTCGTACGAGATCTAGGCGAGCGAATTCTCGCACCTAGCGCGTAGATCGAAGCGTCAGAGGCTCACAACAATTTCTCGACAGGGCACTCGTAGCATTTCGAAGACAGTCGCATAGTCACTCTCGTCTCCGTAGTACGGATCGGGCACGGACATTGCGGGAAGGTAGATCGATAAACCGGCGTTGGCCGGATCGTAGGACCGAATCAACCGAATGCTCTCGTGTGTCTCGGTAGGTGCGATGCTGTGCAGCATCTCCAGGTTGTCAACGTCCATCGCCAGAACTAGGTCCGGGCGATTCGGATGGTCCTTGTCGAACCACTCGGATGTGATCTGTCGTGAGCGGTGATCTAAATCGAGCCCGTGTGTGCGCAAGGTCGCCAAGGTGCGTGGATGGGCGCCATCGCCCATATGCCAGCTGCTGGTCCCAGCGGACTCGACGATGACTCCGCTTACCCCGGCTAGTTCCAATTCGTGACGCAGGACGGCTTCAGCCATGGGGGAGCGGCAGATATTGCCGAGGCACACGGTGGTGATGCGCATGGGTACCTCAGCCAAAGACGACGGTGCGCTTGTTATTGAGGAAGACTCGATCCTCGGCGAAGAGGTGCACGGCGCGGGCTAGGACCAGCCGTTCGACGTCGCGACCAATTTCGGCTAAAGCATCGGCGGTGTCGGCGTGCGTCACGCGGGCCACCTGCTGCTCGATTATCGGTCCCTCGTCGAGGTCACCGGTGACGAAGTGAGCGGTTGCTCCGATGAGCTTGACGCCACGCGCATACGCCTGGTGGTAGGGCTTTGCGCCCTTGAAGCCGGGCAGGAGCGAGTGGTGGATGTTGATGACGCGCCCCGCCATCCCGCGACAGAAATCATCGCTGAGGATCTGCATGTAACGGGCCAGGACGACGAGGCCAACGCCGCGCTGTTCCACAATCTCTAAAAGTCGTGCTTCTTGGACGGATTTTGACTCGGGCGTTAAGGGCAAGTAGTCGAAGGGCAGCCCATGACTCTCCGTGATTTCACGACATGTCTCGTGATTGGAGACGACGCCGACGATGTCGACGGGGAGTTCATGGATGCGCCAGCGATACAGCAGGTCGACGAGGCAGTGGTCATATTGCGACACCATGATGAGGACTCGCGGAATATCACTCTCGCGACGAATTCGTAGTGAGGCATCGAGGTGATGTGTGTGCGCAGCGGCTGAAGCTAAAACTGTCTCCAATTCTTCGGACGTCTCGAATCTCGTCCGAAGGAAGAACAGTCCGGAATCTGTGTCGGAATACTGCTCCTGCTCGAGGATATTGGCCGACACATCCAGCAGTCCGGTAGTAATGGCATGAATAATGCCGGGACCATCGGCGCACTTCAGCGTCAAGATGTAGTTAGCCACGAGCTCTCCGTTCGGTGTCGACTGAACTCTAGCCGGGCTCGAACCACTAGAAAGAAACGAGGCCCTCGGCATTGAGGTGGCAGCGCTCATTAATGCTTTGAATGACGCGCTTTGATCCCTTGGCCCGGACCGTGGAGTAGGACGTATGGGCGGGGAGAAAGAGCATGTCGCCGTCCCAATCGAGAATATGGGCGAGGTAGGCGTTCATGACTCCGCCGTGGCAGACCACGACCACGTGACCACCAGCATGTTTCTCCAGTAGGTCCTCGAACACAGGCACAATTCGCTCGCGTAACTCCGGCCCCGTTTCGCCGCCGGGAATGTCGTGCCACCGGGGTTGGGCAATGAATCTTTCGATTCTGGCAGCCCAGACGTCTGGGTCTTCGCGGGTCGCAGGTTCTGCACCAGTCGTATGAGATCGATGTGCTCCGACCTCGTTGAGTGCCTCGATGCGCGGAATGGCTTCGATGTCGTGGTGCTTCGCGATGGCATCAGCTGTTTGCCGCGCACGGATCATCGAACTACTCACCAAGCAGTCAAACTGCACATTGGCGAAAGCTTCCCCAAGCGCATCGGCCTGTTGTAGCCCAAGCGCGGATAGGGGCGGATCGGACCAGTCGCTGGGGTCGAACTTGCCCCATGTTGGGACGTCTTGCTGCCCATGTCGAACTATCGTGAGAAGAGTCGCGTCAGATTCGAAGGTTAGGAACGCATCTTGAACGGCGCGCGGATTCACCATGTCGTTGACGTTAGCGTACGTTCACTGAGCACGATCAGTCCTCAAACGGTGTGAGCAGTCCGGTCCGCACGTCGTAGATCGCCCCACAGACGTTGAGTCCCTTGGCAAGGTAAGGGTAGCTCTTTATCCGATCAAGGTCTCTGCGTAGAGCTTCACGCTGATCGAGAACCGTACGAAATTCGAGGCTGCGGGTGTCGACTCCATATTCGGAATCGATGTGCTCGTGAATCTGATCCTCAGTGGCTCCCGCCATCCGACATTCGGTGTGTGGCATGACAAGAACACGATTGACGTTGAGTAAGTAGGTAGCGAGGACAAGGGTGCGTAGAACGTCGTCGGTGACGCGCGCCCCAGCATTTCTCAGAATCTTGACATCACCCGGATTCATGCCCACGACACCCAATGGAGCGATTCGTGAGTCCATGCACGTCACGATTGCGAGCCCCTTGGCTGCGGACCCGGTGAGGCCTGCGTAACTGAAATCACGCACGAAATGCTCGTTGCCTGCCCAAATGTCGGCGAAGGCGCTATCGCTGCTCGAATGCTTACTCATGTTGCCGACTCTACCGGGCGCAGGTTCGCCCGTACGGAGCGCTCAGTGCTTCGCTGATGAACGTTCGGGTAACGCATTGACTTCTCGGTATCCCAGCCGCCTACTGATCGCAATGCCCGCCTCTACGGTGGGTCGAACCAGCCGCCGCAGTGCCGCTGGAGTGAGCCGCTGCACGGGGCCCAGGACGCTGACGGCCGCAACCACCTCACCTGAGCGGTTGCGGATGGGGGTGGCTACGGCTGCAACACCGACCTCAGCTTCGTTAATCGTCTCGGCCCAACCGCGAAGGCGAATGTTGTCGAACTGGGAGCGAAGAGTTGCGGCGTCGGTGATGGTGTGCGGAGTGGCCCGACGGAGGGGTCCGGCGGCGAGAAACTGATCAATCTCGTGGGCACTGGAAAAGGCGAGGAGCACCTTCCCACTACTTGTGAGATGCGCATCGTCTCGGGCGCCGACCCGGCCAACAAGACGCAAGGCTTGGGGGCTCTCTCGACGCTCGATACACACCACCTCGGTCCCGTCCAAGACCGACACAATCACGGTCTCCCGAGTGGCATTGCGTACGTGCTCAATCACCGGACCGGCGGCGTCGTGAATTTCAGCGTGCACCGTGACGGTTGCCCCGAGTGCGTAGATAACGAGCCCAAGTCGGTAGGCGCCCGTGTGTGGATTTTGCTCGAGCAGACGTTCCTCCGCGAGCGTGTTGAGGAGCCGGTGAGCGGTGCTTTTGCCGATGCCGAGCTGCCGGGCGATCTCGGTGACACCGTATTCGCGGTGTCCGTGGCCGAATTCTTTGAGGACCCGTGCGGCATTTCGCACGCTCGACAAAGTCGAGGTGGCTCTGCGTCGTTCGGTTTCCATGGCTCTCCTCACAAAAACCGTACCAAAGGTTCCGCATGCCGGGACGGGTGTCCCTATCTGTGCCGATATCCCACAGGCCGTGTCTGCAGACGTCGGAGCAATCTGGTGGCAGACTCGCGCAAGGGGAACAAGGAGGAGCAGCTGTGGCATCAAGGCAATTGCGCGTGGCCATCGTGGGGTCGGGCCCATCGGGCATTTACGCAGCCGACGCGCTGACCTCTCAGGAGGAGATCCCGGTCTCTGTAGACATCATTGATCGGCTTCCGGTGCCCTTCGGGCTCGTGCGCTATGGCGTCGCCCCAGACCACTTCAGCATCCGGTCCGTACGAGGAACCCTCGAAAAGGTCCTCGATCGCGACACGGTGCGATTCGTCGGCAATGTCGCTATTGGCGAAGACGTCTCGCTGGCCGATCTCCGGAATGCCTACGATGCGGTCGTCCTGACGTACGGCGCGGCTCGAGATAGACGTCTAGGTGTGCCCGGTGAAGATCTACCCGGAAGTATCGCGGCAACTGATCTAGTGAATTGGTACTGCGGGCACCCCGATGCGCTTCGCGGGGAGATCGAGACTGAAATCTCCTCTGCAACCACGGCAGTGGTCATTGGAGTCGGCAACGTCGCTGTCGATGTGGTTCGGGTGCTTGCTAAGTCACCCGCCGAACTCGAAGCCACCGACATGCCACAGCACGTGCTTGACCTTTTGGCTGCCGACAACATCAGCGATGTTTACCTTGTCGGCCGACGAGGGCCTGCTCAGGCAACGTTCACGACAAAGGAATTACGTGAGCTTGGTGAGTTGTCTGAGGCGGAGGTCATGGTCGCGCAAGCGGACGTCGAACTTGATCCTGTCAGTGCGGCGACCGTCGAATCTGACCGTCTTGCGGCGCGCAATGTCGAGGTGATCCGCGAGTGGAGCACTCGCACATCGGAGGGAAAGCGCCGCCGTATTCACATCTGCTTCTTCACCAAGCCCGTGGAGATCCTCGGCTCCGACCGCGTGTCGGGCATCGTGCTCGAACGAACCGCCCTCGATGCGGCGGGCGGATTGGTCTCCACTGGGGAGACATTCACGGTCAAGTGCGATTTGGTCGTGCGCTCAGTGGGATACCGCGGCGTAGGGCTTGATGATGCACCCTTCGACTCCGATCGCGCAGTCGTACCCAATGTGGCTGGTCGCGTGCTCGAAGGCGGTGCGCCCGTGACGGGTCTGTATGTCGCGGGGTGGATCAAGCGAGGGCCGTCAGGGATTATCGGCACAAACAAGAAGGATGCGGCCGAGACAGCGCAGTCACTTCTTGCAGATGCCTTGTCGATGCTGGGTGGCGCTGCTCGTCTAGGAATCGATGGACTGCTGCCGGCGGGCCACCAGGTGGTGCACATTGACGGGTGGCGTTTGGTTGACGCGGGAGAGCGCGCGGCGGGGGTGGCCCGTGGCCGCGAACGTACGACGGAGCATGACCGCGCGCGTTTGCTCGATCTGGCGGCGGGGCGTTAACTCACTGCAGCGATGGATTCGAGACTGTAGTAAGTCTCGGAGAGCGGGTCGCGGCCGCACGCTTCCAACACCGGTTCACTCTTTCGGCGTTGCAGGAGCACCTGCCAGGACCGGCCGTCTGCGTGCCGCACGGTGACCTGTGGCGTACTTGTGTCGGCGTCGCTCGCGTCAAAATAAATTGAGTGCGCGCGCGTGATTTCGTATCTGCGGCGCACATGTATGTCGGCGATCTGTTCCAGAGAAGTAAGCCACGAGCATCCGCGTGCTTGCGTTGTCTCGATCTCGTCTCGACTGGCAAAGTCCAACGCAGTGACAGCTATGTCTGCCGTGAGACGTCCATAGACCATCGCGGTGGGCAGCAACAATGCTGTCGGAGCAAAACGATGTCCACCGATGTGTGTGCACTGCCACACATCAGGGCGTTGGCTGAGTTGCGCTAGTAGCGGTTTGGACTCGATGGCGCAGCATACGTCGCGCTTTGCGTTGGCACAGACGAATAACACCGGGTCAGCGGGCAGGGTTGAGGCCAAAGTGGCAAGTGGACTGCCCGCGCTGAGAACATCCACGAGTTCGCTCACAAATCCGCTGACAAGTCCGGAAATGCCATCCGCAGCGGAGTACCAATAGCGCTCTGGTCCAGCAGCGTCTTGCCGGCGCGCAAAAAGAACTGTTGCGGGGAGATCCACGAGTAGTGACCGCAGATCTGCGTCGAGGCGCTCAGACTCTAAAACTCGAGCCGCCCACGGAATGCGCTGCTCTACGACGAGCCATGCTGGAGCCTGCGGCGCCGTGCCGGCAAGCGGTATGCCCGCTGCGCGGGAAGTGATGGAGCAGCGATCAGTCACGAGCCGAAGATGCCGTCAACGGGAGCGGCAAGGGCCGACCCAGAAGCGTCACGGCCCTTGAGGTCAGTAGGGAGGTCCACCGGCTGCCCTGAGGCGGAGCAGGCGCGTGCTGGGCCAGGCCCTACCCAGGCGCGCTGCAATTCGTCTTCGCCAGCGAGGAAGCGCTGGCAACGCACTCCTGCTGTGGCGCGGCCCTTCCCTGGGTATTCGCTGAACTTTGTGACCTTGGCTGCGCCTGAGTCGGTGCCTGGCAGCGCGGCGCTGGTGCCCGCGATAGTGACAACGACGGCTTCGGCAGCATCGGTTGCGATGGCGGCAAAGAAGATCACGCGAGCGCCATCACTGAGTCGGATTCCGGCCATGCCACCTGCGCTGCGTCCCTGTGGTCGCACCGCGGCAGCAGGGAAGTGCAGTAACTGGGCATCGGAAGTTACAAACACGAGTTCGGCATCATCGGTCTCTAAAGCGACAGCTCCCACGACACGATCGCCGTCGTCGAGTCGGATGACGTCCCATGAATCCTTCGAGAGCGGCTCCTCCGGGGTGACTCGCTTGACGATGCCGCGCTGGGTGCCTAGGGCCAGCCCGCCTGCAGCATCCGGTGCAAGACAGAGCACCTGTTCGCCAGAGTCAAGGTCCACGAGTGCCCCTAGAGGTACGCCACCAGCAAGCGTGGTGCCCGTGGCGGAAGTCGGCAGAGCGGGGAGCTCCAGTGTGGACACCCGCACGACTCGTCCAGCGCTAGTCACCATCAAAAATGTGCCTCGAGTCGTGGTTGTGACGCTCGATACAACGAGGTCGTGTGCGGCACGTGGACCGACAATCACGTCGCCTACGAAGCGCGCCAAGAGCCCAGTGCTCGACAAGAGCACAGTGCAGGGCTCGTCCTCGATCTCCAGTGGGAGAGCGGCGCGGCTTTGTCCGGTGGATTCGAGAAGGATGGTTCGCCGAGGTGTGCCGTGTAAGCGAACAACTTCAGTGAGTTCTTCCGACACCGTTTTGCGAAGCCGGGTGTCGCTTTCGAGGATGTCAGTGAGATCGGAAATTGTGGCCATCAAAGTTTCGCGCTCAGTTTCGAGTTCAATTCGCGAAAACTTCGTGAGACGACGAAGAGGCATGTCGAGAATGTACGTCGTCTGTGCATCGCTGAGATCGAATACCGACATGAGCCTCGCCTTGGCGGCAGCCGCGTCATCGCTGGCTCGGATCACTTGGATCACTTCGTCAATGTCCACTATTGCGATGAGTAGGCCATCGACTAGATGCAGGCGATCCTCAGCGCGAGTACGGCGATAGGTGGTCCGTCGACGGATAACTTCGAGGCGATGTGCGATGTAGACCTCAAGCATCTCCTTCAACCCCAAGGTGCGCGGCTGACCGTCGACTAGGGCCACGCTATTGATGTTGAACGAATCCTCTAGGGGCGTAAGGCGGTATAGGGCTTCGAGAACCGCAGCAGGAACGAAGCCATTTTTGATCTCGATCAAGATCTGCAGGCCGCTGTCGCCGTCAGTGAGATCGGAGACGTACGAAATCCCATCGAGCTTCTTGGAGCGGACCAAGTCGGCAATGCGTTCGACGACTTTTTCGGGGCCGACTCCGTAGGGGAGTTCGGTGACGACGATGCCCTGCTTGCGAGCGGTGACCTGTTCGACGCGAGCTGTGGCACGCATGCGGAACGCGCCACGGCCGGACTCGTAGGCCTCCTTGATGCCGTCTAAGCCCACAATCGATGCCCCGCCGGGTAGGTCTGGGCCGGGTACAAATCGCATCAACGTCTCAAGGTCGGCATTGGGGTGCTTGAGCAGATGCTGAATAGCTGCAGCCACCTCGCCGAGATTATGTGGAGGGAGGTTGGTCGCCATGCCCACGGCGATGCCGGCTGCACCGTTGACAAGAAGTGCTGGGATGGCAGCGGGCAGCACAGAGGGTTCAACTTCACGACCGTCGTAGTTGGGTCCGAAGTCGACGACATCCTCATCGATGCCAGCGGTCATGGAGATGGCGGAGGACGCGAGGCGGCATTCGGTGTAGCGCATCGCGGCGGGGCCATCATCGGGTGACCCAAAGTTGCCGTGACCGTCGACGAACGGTACGCGCATGGCGAATGGCTGAACCATTCTCACGAGGGCGTCATAAATGGCGCCATCGCCATGTGGATGGAGGCGACCCATGACCTCCCCGACGACGCGAGCGCTCTTGACGTGTCCGCGATCGGGACGCAGACCCATCTGGGCCATTTGGTACAGGATGCGCCGCTGCACGGGCTTCATCCCGTCACGTGCATCAGGCAGGGCCCGGCTGTAAATAACCGAGTAGGCATACTCGAGGAACGAGCCGCGCATTTCGTCGGAGACGTCCACATCCACGATGCGGTCGTCCCCGGGCGGGGTCGTGATTCGAGTGCGCCGAGCCATGTGTCCTCCTGTCAGGCCCTCCATTCTGCTGGGGCGACCCCGTGATCGGGCGGTGGGCACGCCGGGGATGACAGGATGGAGCCATGACGGAGGCACTTCAGGCGCAATTGCGCACTGATATTGAGCGCAGTGGTTACTACCCCGATCTTGTCTCGGACGCTTTGGAGACTGCTCTAGCAGGCGAAAAACTCTCCTCCTACTTGGTGCACCATGAGGCGACCTTCGACCGTGATGAGCTACGCCGTCACGTGACCGTGATGGCGCTGACCCCCACTCGTCTGATCGTGGGTCATACCGACGAGCATGCGCCTGACGAAACTTCGACCGTCGCCTACGCCTCAGCCTCGACCGAAGCGGTTCGCTTGGAGCGTGTTGATTCCGTGGTAGTCACTCGTGTGGTCAATGACCCCGGCAAGCATCGTGCGGGGGGACCAGCTCGTGAGGTCGTACTCACCATTGGCTGGGGTGCTGTGAGTCGCATCGATCTCGAGCCGGCAGGTTGCAGTGACCCACAGTGCGAGGCAGACCATGGCTATACAGGAACCTCAAGCAATGATGATCTTTCGCTGCGCGTCTCCGAAGTTGCCGACGGTCCCGAAGTTGTCCGGCAGGCGCTGACCTTCGCCTCAGCGCTCTCGGAAGCGACTGCGGCCCGGCTGCGCTAAAGGTGTCTCTCGCTCCAGCACCCGACTATGCCTCGGGCAGCCTCGCAGATGTGATGCCGTCCGTGGCGGCCGCGCTTGGCGTACCTGGCCTAGACAATTCCCTGGGCATCGAGCCGAGTGATCGAGCCGTGGTCCTCCTGATTGATGGACTCGGATCAGAGCTTCTTCAGGGCGCCGCGGACATTGCACCCACGCTCATGTCCCTGCAGTCACGTCGATTGAGCTCCGTCTTCCCGAGCACGACACCGGCCGGGCTTGGGTCCCTAGGGACTGGTTCGACTCCGGGTGTTCACGGCCTGGTTGGGGCGTCTTTCCTGTTGCCAGAGACTGGCAAGGTTTTGCACCCGCTTAGTTGGGTGGATGACCCGAATCCGATTGCGGTTCAACCGGAGCCCACGGTCTTCGAGCTTGCTAGTGCTCATGGGCTGGCTGTTCGAGCGGTGTCCCCAAGCGCCTACGCCAATAGCGGACTCACTCGTGCAGTTTTGCGCGGTGCGGAATATCGCGGGGCCGACACCGTTGATGCTCGCGTACATGAAACTGCGCTCGCAGTCGTCGACCGCCATTCACTTGCGTACGTCTATTGGGGTGAGTTGGATAAGTGCGGACATGTGCACGGCGTCGCATCTGAACGGTGGCGCGAGGAGTTGATAAACGTCGACGCGTTCGTCGAACAACTCCTAGGCCGGTTGCCGAAAGACTGTCGGGTGGTGCTGACAGCCGATCATGGGATGGTTGATGTGTCCGTCGATTCGCGGGTGGACCTTGACGCACTCCCAGTCCTATGGGATTCCGTCATGCATCTGGCTGGCGAGCCACGTGCCCGTCACATCTATGTGCGTGTGGGCGCGGAAGCAGAAGTTCTCGCTGCGTGGCGCGAAACTTTGGGGGATCGAGCTTGGGTGATGTCGCGAAGTGAAGCCGAGCGCTTATTTGGTGATATGGACGACATGCTCGTTGATCGTGTGGGTGATGTTGTGGCGGTGGCTCGCGATGGGTGGTCGCTGGTCAGTGACCGCACTGATTCGTTTGTGTCGGCGCTGATAGGACAGCACGGCGGACTTTCGTTGCAGGAGTTGGCTATTCCGCTGCTCACGCGGTAAAACGGCCCACTGGCTTCAGGCTTCGTCGTCCTTGCCGCCACCAAAGAGAATCTCATCCCAAGACGGGACGCTCGCGCGCTTGCTCTTGCTCCGTGAGCGGGTTGCAGCAGGTGTGGCGGCAGGCTTTGGCTGAGCCTTGGCTGCGCCCTTGATCGAAGTGACTTCGGCAAGCCGTTCTTCGACGATCACGGTCTCGACGACTTCCACAACTTCCACATTTTCCACGATGCTGTCATGAGTGACAATTTCGGCTTCTTCGGCAACAAGGCGCAACGACGAATTGGACACGAGGGTGGGATCGAGCATGCGAGCGGCTTCGTCATCCTCAGGAGTTACGTGCCGTGACTCCGGGTCATACACCCAGGTTGCAACGCGCTCTGCAGAACCGGCAGGGAATGCAACAAGAACAGTCCACCGTCCGTCCTCGCGACGCCACGAATCCCACTGTGCCGAGTCGATGGTCACGCCGCGCTCGTTGAGGCGCGCGCCGACGAGGCCTTCTAAGGTGCCCTCGGAAGACTCGCTGCGCACAAGACACTTGCGGGCCTGATTAGCGGCGAATTCGCGGTCAGCGAGCGGGGGACCTTCGAACCGACTAATGCGTTCGATGTCCTCGCCAGTGTCAGCGGCGATTTCCGCCGCCGTGGCTCCAGCACGGATGCGGGCTTGAATGTCCTTCGGACTGAGCGATTGCAGGGCGATCTCCATTTGGCCGGGTCGAACAGGGTGTCCCAATGTTGCCGAAAGTCGCCCGTCCACCTTGATGGTGTACTGCGACCCTGCTGAGTCTGCCACCACCAGGCTGCTCCCGTCCTCGGAGAGTCCAAGGAAGGTGAGTTCGCGCTTTGGCATCGCCCTACTTTAGTCGGCGTTCGAGGCTCGTGCAGCCTCCGACGCGGCTAGATTCTCTGCCTTACGCAGGACGGGCTGCCCGATAGCAGTGACGAGGAAGGCCATGGCGCCCCCCACTGCGCAGACGATGAAGGCCGCGCGCGCCCCGTGATCTTGTACGAGTGCCCCGCTGATGGCCGCTGCAAGTGCCATTCCGACCCCAATTACCGACAAGGCCCAGGTGAGAGCTTCGGTGAGCCGGGACATCGGCATGGTCTTCTCCACCAAAGTCAGCCCGATGATGAGACTCGGAGACACGGCAAAACCGGCAATGAAACTGAATATGAGCAGCACTGGCATGGTGGATGCGAAAGGGAGGAGGACGGTCGCCACCATGAGCGCCGCGCACACTGCGCGCCACTGCTTGCTCAAAGTCGCCCGGTAGTGGTGAGCGCCAAACCACAGGCCCGCGAAAAGAGAAGCCAACGAGTAGACGGCGTAAAGAACTCCAGTCATTCCCCGCTGTCCAACTTCATCCGCGAACGCCACGAAGGCGATCTCGAGCGCCCCGAAGACAATTCCGAGGCAGGCTGTTGCCAGAACAATGACGAGGAGAGGACCAACGGGCATGCGGTCGTGTACCTGTTCGC
This sequence comes from uncultured bacterium, assembly GCA_903850745.1. GTDB lineage: Bacteria > Actinomycetota > Actinomycetes > S36-B12 > S36-B12 > CAINMH01. The sequence goes on along the minus strand of CAINMH010000010.1, from coordinate 36,865 downwards.
GGTGTGTCCGTGGTGGCTCGGTGCGTCGCTGAGAGGCGAGCAGTAAAGAGCCAGAAAACACCAAAATCGCCGAAGCAATCAGCGGCGCTCCACCGGCGATAGAGAGTGCGAGGAACGTCGCCAAAGGCGGTCCGATGATGAATATTGCTTCGTCGAGCAAACTCTCGATAGCAAATCCGGTGCGCACCTGTGCGGGATTGGATACGTGCGCTGCCCAGCGGGCGCGCACCATTCCGCCAATCGCGGGTTGGGATGCCCCCAACGCAACGGCAAGCAGAATCAGGACACCGGTGCTCCAGCTGAGATTCACAGCGAAAACAAAGGCGATCAGAAAAGTTGATTGAAGTGTTGCCAAAATCGGCAATATTCTGCGTTGCCCCCACCTATCCGCAATACGGCCGGTGAACGGTTGCGATACCGAGCCTGCAAGCGCAAATAGACCGGTGAGAACTCCGGCGAGGGCGTAGGAGCCCCGCGCGTCAGTTACGAAGAGAACGATCCCCAGACCCTCGATGGCTATGGGGAGCCTTGCGATGAAGGCGAATGAAGTGAACTTCAAGGTCCCTGGTAGCCGCAGAATCTCCGCGTACGGTCGCAGGATGCCAGGAGCCACCCTTGAAGGCTAGCCGCATACCAACCCGTCAGCGGACCACGGCAGGATGGCGGTCATGACCGGTCGACCATTGCGGGTGCTTGCCGACGCGGCTCTGGAGTGCGGGCTCGAGGCGGGAGCTTTCCTGCTGGCTGGGCGCGATCGGGTCCTTGAAGTGGCCACGAAATCCACCCCCACCGATGTAGTCACCGACATGGATCGAGCTTCTGAGCGGATGCTCGTGGAGAGAATCCTGGCCCGCTTCCCCAACGATGGTCTGTTGGGAGAGGAGGGCGCAGAGCGTCAGGGCACCTCGGGTGTGCGATGGGTCATCGATCCACTGGATGGGACCGTGAACTATCTCTACGGCCTGCCCATCTGGGCTGTGTCCGTCGGGGTCGAACACAACGGTGCAGCCGTCGCAGGTGCGGTGGTGGTTCCCGCCCTTGGTGAGTCCTTCTTTGCGTGGCGGGGTGGTGGCGCATGGCGCCTTCGCGACGGCAACGCATCGCCGATTTCTGCAAGTCAGGTCGACTCGCTGCAGAGCGCTCTCATTGGTACTGGTTTTGGCTACGACTCCGCTGTACGCACGTGGCAAGGCCAATTGGCAGCGACTCTCCTACCGCATGTGCGCGATATCCGTCGGGCTGGTGCGGCGGCCGTCGACCTGTGTTCTGTTGCAGCCGGATCGCTGGACGGCTACTACGAGGCCGGTCTCCAGCCATGGGATGTGTGTGCTGGTGGGTTGATTGCCAGCGAAGCAGGAGCGGTCGTGACCGGTCTAAATGGAGCCGCGCCGGGCGTGCGTGACGTGGTGGCAGCAGGGCCGAGGTTGCATGCGAGTCTCGTAAGTCTGCTTGAGTGCCATGACCAGCGCTAGTTGATGCGGCGTAGCTCGGAGTACCAACCCACATTGCGTTCATAAATGCTCACGGCATGACTAATGGCGTCTTGATCGGCCGCGTCGAGCCTCATGCGAGCCGGGATACCTAGAGCCAGGGCTCGCGCGGGAACCTCGGTGCCGGGGGAGACGACAGCTCCCGCTCCCACGAGTGCCCCGGCTCTCACGACAACCCCAGGCAGAACCACGGATCCAGAGGCGATCAGACAGCCGTCCTCGATCACTGCGCCCTCGATGTGAACCCGATGTCCAACGACACATCGGGATCCGATCACTGTGTCGAAGTCGGCCGAACAGTGAATGATCGATCCATCTTGAATTGAGGTTGAATCCCCGATACGGATTGAGCCATGATCGCCCCGCAACACGGCTCCGGGCCACACGCTCGCCTTTTCGCCGAGGGTCACGTTTCCGATGATCACGGCATCAGGATGTACGAAGGCAGAGCTCGCGATGGTGGGCGTCAAGTCGCCTAAGGCGTAGATCGGCATGGGGGCCTCCTTTTAGTGAATCCCACCACACGTTCAGAGACATGACTGGTCAGGGACCACGTATGTCCGCGGGTCGCGTGCAGGAACTTGAGGTTCATGAGGCACAATCCGTCCGGAACGTAGCGCGGGTTTCCGCGCAATCGAAGGTGTGTGTGGGGCGCTGCCCCACCGGATGGAAGTTGGAGGTTGGGCGGTGGCTACCGATTACGACGCTCCTCGCAAGACTGAGGAAGACCTCGCTGAGGACAGCCTTGAGGAGCTGAAGGCCCGTCGTGCGGACAAGGCGGCCTCAGTGGTGGATGTGGACGAGGCAGATCTCGCCGAGTCTCTCGAACTCCCGGGCGCTGATCTCTCTGACGAAAGCCTGACGGTTCGAGTGCTGCCTCGTCAGGCAGATGAATTCACGTGCGCGAAGTGTTTCCTGGTGCAGCACCGCAGCCAACTCGACCACGAGGGCAAACTTGGCCCTGTGTGTCGAGAGTGTGCCTGACTTTAGTTTTTAGACGAACGTGAATTGAGATAGCGGTAGATCGCTACCTCAACGCATGCGGCTGTGCTCGCAGTGACCGCTGTCCACAACAACGCGCGGGTCCATGACACAGAAGGATCTTGCGCCTCTGGTGGCTTTGATCCGGAGATGCCGCGATAGCCGGCGCTCATCGCTCGGCGAATTGCCCACGTTGCGGCGATAGCCGCCAGCGGCCCGATGATGTGCACCATGGGTGAGGAACCGTGTTCCTCGTGCTCGGGTTCAACTTCATGGCCGCTCATGGCTGCTCCTCGTGATCTGGTCTGTGCTCAACCCTACGCGGTGTTGAGATGCTGCGGTGTAGGGCGGCTACCAGCGCCTCAGGGTCACGGCTGGTGACCAGCCAGTACGGATGTGGGTCCGTCTCGTCCGTCACCTCGATCAACACGCCCGAATGGCTGTACCAATTTCGGGTCACCAAGTAGGCAGTGCGATCACCGTTAATGCCTCTGGCCTTGGCCATTCGTTCTGGGTCGAGGGCGGACACAGTGCCAACGAACTGCAATGGCAAATGGGCGCGTCCGGCCCTGACAACATGATCGTCAACACAGATAACTGGGGCGGTGGCCATGAGCGTTGTGCACAGAATCGCAAGATAGACACCACCTACGAGCCACCCCGACTCCGATCCGAACGCCGCCCCGTATGCAACAGCGAGTGGCATTCCGAGCAATGCCCCGACGACCCATACCCACCACGGGGGAATGAGCCGCTCACGGAACGCCACGGCTGTTCCGTCATTTCCTTCATCAGGGGAACTCACCTAGTCAGGGTGGCATGTCCGGTCTGCACGAGCGGAGTAGGGTCGCACGGTGGCCAGCGAGAACCGAGACTTCCCAGGAATGGAGCCTCCTCCTGACGCTGTGCTTCCCCAGCGAGCGCCGAATGCTCCCGGTGAGGGCACCTGGCTGCCCATGCATTTCAAGTTCTGCATGGCATGCGGTGACCAAGCGCCGGGCGGTCTACGAATTCGCATCCGGGCCATGGAAGGACTTGCTGTCCGAGCGCAGTTCACTGTGTTAGCTGCCCATCAGGGCGCCCCTGGTCTCATCCACGGCGGGCTGTTGTCTGCGGCAATCGATGAAGCGATGGGTTCCTTGGCCTACCTGCTGATGACACCGGCAGTGACAGGTCGCTTGGAGGTCGACTTCCGCCGCCCGATTCCGGTGGGCTCAGCGGTAGTCATTGATGCGCGCATTGTTGCTCAACATGGCCGTAAGGTCTTCACGAGCGCAGATGTCTCCATCGAAGATGGGTCCGCCGCTGTGCCTGTGGGACGTGGCGCTGGGCTGTTCGTTCAGGTGCCTCTTGAGCATTTCACTAGGCATGGCTCTCCAGAACTGGTATCCGAAGCGCAGCAGGACCGTACGGAGGCTTTCGAGAGATGGGCGGTAAACCCGTGACTGACGTGTCGGTGTTGATTCGACGACTCGACCCTGATCTGGACCTGCCGGCCTATGCGCATGCGGGGGATGCCGGTCTCGACTTAGTCGCACGAGTGGGAGTGCGGATCTCCCCGGGGGAGCGCGTGCTCGTGCCTACAGGCATCGCGATCGCCCTTCCTGATGGCTTTGCGGCATTCGTGCATCCCCGCAGCGGATTGGCGATCACACGTGGACTCACGGTGGTCAATGCACCCGGCACCATCGATGCTGGTTATCGCGGCGAAATCTCAGTCGCATTGGTGAATCTCGATCCGCTAGCGGCAGTTGATATCGCAAGAGGCGATCGAATCGCTCAGTTGATTTTCCAAGAAATTGCCCGGGTCCGGTGGATACCGGTCGATCATCTCCCCGGATCAGACCGCGGTGAAGGCGGCTTCGGGTCCACCGGCCGCTAGATTGAGTTGCATGAGGACATGTAATGGCATTCCGTCGTAAGGCCGAACCGATCGTCTCGGCACCGATCGTCCCGGAATCGATCGTCCCGGAGCCCGAGTCCGCTACTGGCGATGAGTCAGTCGCGCACGTGTTTAGCCGCGTTGATGGGCCGTGGGATCTTGCTGAGGTGAGCGATAACGTAGAACGCATTGATTTCGGTGCTCTGCAGTTCGCGCCCCGCGATGGTCTCGAAGTCCAAGTGCAGGTAGATCAAGAAACCGGTCAGGTTCTCTTTGTCACGGCGGTGCTCGGTGGGGCTGCAGCCCAAATTCACGTGTTTGCAGCGCCACGCAGCAGTGGAATCTGGTCTGAGGTGCGTGCCGAGATCAAGGTCGGCATTACAGCTAGTGGGGGACTCGTCGAAGAGGCTGCAGGCGCCTTCGGTCTTGAACTGCGAGCGAGGGTTCCGCAAGGTCCTGGCTCCACGATGCAGCCAGCACGCTTTGTCGGCATAGACGGTCCCCGCTGGTTCCTGCGTGCCATTCTCCTCGGGGATGCCGCCCTGCCCGGGGACGGTGCCGCCGCGATCGAGGAAGTCGTACGAAGTGTCGTGGTGGTGCGTGGCAACGAAGCCATGGCGCCACGGGAGCAGATTCCTTTGCATGTGCCGGGCCAAGAGTCAGGTTCGCATGTTGCGGGGATTGACCCATTCGTCCGTGGACCAGAGATCACCGAGGTCCACTGATCCGATGCATGCTGCAGGTAGGCTGACCGAGTGAGCCTCAAGAGCGCGGTGTCGCGACTTGCAATGAACAGCGCTGCGATCGATGCAGAGGAACTCACTCGAGAGGTTGACGAGGTTTCAGCGCATCATCTATGCGACTGCAAAGCGGGTGATCTCGTTACTGTTCTAGGGACCATTTCGTCTATAACTGTGCGGCCGCGCGGGGTTGCGCTCGCCTTCGAGGCTGAGTTGTACGACGGGTCTGGGCGGGTGCGCCTTGTGTGGCTAGGCCGTCGCAATATCCCCGGAATAGTCGCTGGACGTCGACTGGTGGCCGCCGGGCGATTGACCTGCCCTTACGGCGAGAGCCCCACTCTGTACAACCCCACCTACACGTTGAAGCCGCAGGCCCACGAGTGAACAACGTGTCGCCAACTCCCGGTGACGGCCCATCCGAAGAGCACGTGATCGAACACGAGACGATTGCTGACGTAAAGGCAGAGCGAGTCCTGCTGGCCCGTGCAATCGGCGGCTGGAGCGGAGTTATTGACTCCGGATTACCATCCGCTGTATTCGTCACCGCGTATGTCGTGAGTGGGAGCCAACTCACTATCGCTTTATGGGCTGCCGGGATTTGCGCTGGAGTGCTCGCGCTACTGCGGCTGATTCGGCGTCAGGGATTGCAGCAAGTGTTGGCCGGTCTCGTAGGGGTCGGTGTCTCTGCTTTTGTTGCTCAACGTACGGGCAATGCTGAAGATTTCTATCTCCCTGGAATGCTACTCAACGTCACGTACGGCATGGCATTTCTGATTTCTATATTGATTGGTTGGCCGCTCATTGGCGTGGTCGTCGGTTTCTTGACCGGTGAGAAATTCACGTGGAGATCCGATGTGATGTTGCGGCGCTCGTACGCAGCCGCAAGCTGGATGTGGGTGGGGGTGTTCCTCGGACGGGTAGTTGTCCAGGGCCTGCTCTACCTTGCTGTGAAGGCGTGGGGACAGGACACTCTCTGGTTCGTGTTCCTCGGCATAGCACGTATCGCCTTGGGCTGGCCGTTATATCTAGCCGCGGCCTACCTGACCTACCTGGTGCTTAAAGGCCCAATCGCCGCAGCGCGAGAGAGGCGCGAGAGCGTCTAGTCAGCCACAATCGTGCGCAGCGCCGGCTCTTGATCGGGGGCAGCAACAAAAAGCAATTCGTCTCCGATTTCCAGAGCATCATCGGGGCTTGGAGCAATGACGCGAGGACCGCGGACGATGGTGACCAGGGCGACATCTGTTGGCCATGCCACATCACGCACGCATTTACCGACAACCGGAGAGCGCGCGGAGAGCGTGATCTCCACTAGGTTTGCCTGCCCTTGTCGAAAACTGAAGAGGCGTACGAGGTCACCCACGCTGACGGCTTCTTCGACCAGAGCAGAAAGCATGCGCGGCGTAGAAACTGCCACGTCGACGCCCCAGGACTCGTCAAACATCCACTCGTTCTTGGGGTGGTTTACGCGTGCGACAACTCGAGGCACTCCGTATTCGGTCTTGGCAAGCAAGGACACTACGAGGTTGACCTTGTCGTCGCCGGTAGCCGCGACCATGACCTGGCATTGCGGGAGGTTTGCACTCTCAAGCGATGCCAATTCGCATGCATCGGCGTGCAAGGTCTCCGCGCCCTCTACAACTCCGGGGTTTGCTTCTTTGTCAATGAGGAGAACTTCATGGCCGTTGGAGAGAAGTTCGCGGGCGATCGAGCGTCCGACCTTGCCAGCTCCAGCAATCGCGATGCGCATTAGGAATCGGGACCCTTCTCGAGTACCGCTTCCATGCGCTCACGATCTGCGGGGGTGAAGACCATGTGCACGAGGTCGCCTTGCTGGATAACGGAGTCGGAATCGGGCAGGAGGCCAGCGCCGAGACGGGTGATAAATGCGACGCGGGCTCCGGACTGTCGCTCAAGAGCCGTGACGCGATGACCAATCCAGGCATCTCCCAAATGCACCTCGGCCAAGCTCACCGTGCCGCTCGGATCGGTGTATTCAGTCTCTGAACCTAAGGGCATGATCCGACGAAGAATTTGGCCAGACGTCCAAGAGACCGTAGCCACGGTCGGAATGCCGAGCCGCTGATACACCTCGGCACGTCGCGTGTCGTAGATGCGGGCGACTACTCGGTCAACGCCGTACGTCTCCCGGGCCACTCGCGCCGCGAGGATATTGGAGTTATCGCCACTGCTCACCGCAGCGAACGCTTCAGCTCGGGTAATGCCCGCGGACTCCAAGGTTTCTCGGTCGAATCCCACCCCAGTCACGGTGGCGCCCTGGAAATCGCGGGGGAGGCGCGCAAAGGCCTTCGAATCTTGGTCAATGACGGCTACGGAGTGCCCCATGGAGTCAAGACGCCCAGCCAAGAGCGACCCGACACGGCCACACCCGAGGATCACCACATGCACACTTGCAGGGTACACGCCATGCCCTCGAGGCGTGAGTTGCGGCGTAGTATCCACAATCGTGGCTATCGGCGATTTTGCGAAGCGTGTGGTGTTCGGGCGCGCGTTACGCAGCGACGTCCTTGACGACACCTTGTTGCCCAAGCGCATTGCGCTTCCGGTTTTTGCCTCCGATGCGCTCTCGTCCAATGCATACGCAACTCAGGAAATCCTATTGGTCTTGTCCGTGGGTGGACTTGCCTTGTTCTCGTACGCTCCGTGGATTGCACTGCTGGTAGCACTCGTCTTCTTCGTCGTGGTGGCCAGCTACCGGCAAAATGTTCACGCCTATCCCAGTGGTGGCGGTGACTACGAGGTTGTCTCCGTCAACCTTGGTCCCAATCCGGGCGTTTTCGTCGCGAGTGCACTGCTTGTGGACTACGTGCTTACAGTGGCGGTGTCGATCTCCGCTGCTGTTGCCAACTTGGCTTCTGCATTCCCGTTCATTCACGACCATCTGGTCTATTGGGCGCTCGGTTTTATCGTGGTCCTCGCTCTGCTGAATCTTCGCGGTGTCCGGGAATCAGGTGGCCTCTTTGCAGTCCCAACCTATGCATTTATTTTTGGCATCGCATTCATGGCTATCTGGGCCACGTGGCGCATCGTAGGTGGAGACATCCCCAAAGCAGAATCCGCTGATTGGACGATATCGCCTGAAGCTTCGCTCACGGGAGCAGCGTTGATTTTCCTGCTTGCTCGTGCATTCTCGTCCGGCACCACGGCGCTCACCGGTATTGAGGCGATTGCAAACGGCGTGCCGGCCTTCCGCAAACCCAAGTCAAAGAATGCTGCGACAACGCTGCTGATGTTGGCGGTTATCTCCGTGTCGATGTTCCTAGCGATCACGGCCTTGGCACTCATCACCGGTGTCAAGGTGGCTGAGCACTCCGAGGATCTCATCGGTCTTCCGGCTGGTCAGGCACAAAAAACAGTGATTGTGCAGGTGGCGGATGCTGTCTTTGGTTCCTTTGGATTTGGTGTTGCCTTTATCTCGCTCGCCACAGCCTTAATCCTCGTATTGGCCGCTAACACGGCATTTAACGGCTTCCCGGTTCTTGGCTCAATTCTGGCACGCGACGGGTATTTGCCTCGTCAGCTCCATACCCGCGGCGACCGCCTTGCTTTTAGTAACGGCATCGTCGTGCTTGGGGCATTGGCCATGATTTTGGTCATCGTGTATCAAGCCAATACCTCGGCATTGATTCAGTTGTACATCCTTGGTGTATTCACGTCATTTACGTTGAGTCAGTTAGGAATGGTGCGTCACTGGACACGACTCCTGCGTACCGAGACGGACTCGCGAGTACGCGGGCGCATGCAACGATCACGAATTGTGAACAGTGTCGGCTTGGCGATGACGGGCAGCGTGCTCATCATTGTTCTGGTCACCAAGTTCACCCGTGGTGCGTGGATTGTGGTGATCGCCATGCCCATCATCTTCCTGATCATGAAGGCGATTCACCGTCATTACGAGCGAGTCAAGAGCGAGTTGCAGACCGGCGACGAGGAAGGCATCACGCTTCCTAGTCGCGTCCATGCTCTTGTGCTAGTGGCGAAACTACACAAGCCCACGCTGCGCGCCATCGCCTACGCCCGCGCGACGCGACCCACCGTGCTTGAAGGAATCACCGTGCAGGTTGATCCAGAAGAGACTAGGGCGCTGCAAGCAGACTGGGAACACCGCAATATTCCTATTCCGCTGAAGGTTCTGGATTCGCCCTACCGCGACATCACGCGGCCGTTCTTGGACTACGTGGAGCGCCTTCGATCGGATAATCCTCGCGACCTCGTCACCGTGTACATACCCGAGTATGTTGTCGGACACTGGTGGGAACAATTCCTACATAACCAGTCTGCGCTTAGGTTGAAAGCTCGGCTGCTCTTCATGCCAGGCGTCATGATGGTCAGTGTGCCTTGGCAGTTGCGTTCAAGCGATCGAAGGTTGTTGGACGACAGCGATATGTCTGGTCCGGGTGTTACTCGACGAGAAGCCCAAGCGAATCCAACCGAAGAGTCCTAGATTGCGTTGAAGGCTCGTCGCCAAAGCGCGAACATGAGCAAGATGTAGATCTTGCGAGAAGAGTCACGCTCTCCGGATGCATGGTCTGCAAAGAGGCGCTCTATGGGTGCGACGTTCATCTGGGCTCGGATGTATGAATCGTCCAAGATGCGTGAACGGAACCACTCCGGGTCTTGCTTTAGCCAATGCCGCAGTGGAGTGGGGAAACCCAGTTTGGCTCGTGCTGCTGTCGTGCTAGGCAGGATGTCGCGGAATGCCTCGCGCAAAATCCATTTGGTAGTGCCATCGCGGTACTTCCATGCATCGGGAATACCTGAGGAGACTGAAGCGACACTCATGTCGAGGTAGGGAACACGAAGTTCGAGAGAATGCGCCATAGTCATGCGATCAGCCTTAGCCAAGATATCGCCGGGCATCCAGTAGTTGATGTCCACCAACTGCATCCGACGCGATTCGGAGAGATCGTCGAATCCCCGAATGGACTCACCTAGTTCGACGCCAGGCAGAACATGCGAGGGCGTCGGCAGATCGGACTTCCACAGGGCGCGCATTTCATCCGGACGGAAGATATAGGCATTGCCAATAAATCGGTCATCAAAGGGAGTCAGCCCCCTCCGCAAGTAGTTACGTCCGGGATACGACGCGCCGATCTTTGAGGCGGGTGCCAGCACGGAGCTCTTCACCCATTGGGGTTGGCGAGAGATCGGCCGGAGTGAGAGCGGTTCGCGATAGATGCGATACCCGCCGAAGAGTTCGTCAGCCCCTTCGCCGGAGAGCACCACTGTGACCTGCTGGCGGGCCGCGCGAGCGAGGAAGTACAACGCGACTGCCGATGGATCTGCAACAGGCTCGTCAAAGTGCCAGGCGATGTTCTCCAGCACCTCGAGGTATTCCGACATATTGACGCGGATTTCGTGGTGATCGGAGCCGATGCGATCAGACACCTCTCGGGCCTCGGCGAGTTCGCTCACCTCGTCAAAGCCGATGGTGAATGTCTTCACATTGTCGAGGCCAAGGGCGCGCCGACGCTCCTGCATGAGCGTCACAGTGATGGCTGAATCAACTCCACCGGAAAGGAACGCGCCTACGGGAACATCACTGATCATGTGGTGTTCGACCGAGTCACGCATTACGTCTCTGATCCTGGACTGCGTAGCGGTCTCGGTCGCGGCTGTGGGTGCGCTGAAGTCATAGGACCAGTAGGGGAACTCGGTGAATTCTCCTGTGCGAGGTGACACCAGCAGGTAGGTCGCTGGTGGAACGCGCCGGATGTCCTCGAACATGGTTTCCGTGAGCGGGTTGTACTGGAAGGCCAGGTAATTGACCACTGCTTCGTCATTCACTCGTCGCGCGAGCGATGGGTCTTCCAGAAGGGACTTGATCTCGGATCCGAACGACGCGATCCGCCCATCAATCGTGTGCAGGTAGAGGGGCTTAATGCCAAACTGATCTCGCGCGAGAAAAAGCACGTCACGTTCGATGTCGTGTATGGCAATTGCGAACATGCCCCGGAGACGGTTGAGCATCGCGACGGGATCTGTGCGTCCGATCCGCTCGTACAAGGCGACGATGACCTCAGTGTCGCAATGGGTGCTGAAGCGGTAGCCGGAACTAGCCAACTCCTCGCGGAGTTCCTTAAAGTTGTAGATCTCGCCGTTGAAAACGATTACGGCGGAGCGATCCACCGACCACATCGGCTGATGTCCGCCGGCGATGTCCTGGATGGCCAATCGGCGCATCCCGAAGGCGAAAGTCGGTGTGACTAGGCGACCCTCGTCGTCGGGGCCACGGTGCTCGATGCAATGGAGCATCCGTCCTAGCAGGGGCTCAGTGATCTCAGCGGGGCCGAGTACGCCGGCTATTCCGCACATGACGAGATCCCTTCGAGGTTTCGCACTTGAGGGAGTCTACGGGGACTAGGCCGCCGTCCCCGTCCCCGACGCGAACGAGCGGGCCGGTAGTCTGAAGGTAGTCGCATATGAGGAGGCACGAGTGGCAAGCATCGACAGTTTCGGCGCCCGTACAACGCTGGAGGTCGGTGGGAATTCCTACACGATCTATTCGTTGTCGGCCTTGCCAAACATCGATCGGCTGCCATTTACCCATCGAATCCTGTTGGAAAATCTCCTCCGCACCGAGGATGGCGCCAACGTCACCGCAGAGCAGATCCGTGCCCTTGCGTCGTGGGATCCGCAGGAGGCTAATCCGCGAGAGATCCAATTCACTCCCTCTCGCGTGGTGATGCAGGACTTCACCGGTGTGCCCGTCGTCGTCGACCTCGCGACGATGCGCGAGGCGATGATCGCCCTTGGTGGCGATCCCTCGAAGATCGAACCGCTAAACCCGTCGGAACTTGTCATCGATCACTCGGTGATTGCGGACTACTTCGGTACGACCGATTCTGCTGATCTGAATGTGGCGCTGGAGTATGAGCGCAACATGGAGCGTTACCAGTTCCTGCGCTGGGGTCAGAGTGCTTTCGAAGAGTTCAAGGTCGTGCCCCCGGGCACTGGCATCGTGCATCAGGTCAACATAGAGCGACTTGCCCGCGTCGTGATGGCGCGTGGTGGCGAGGCATACCCCGACACGGTGGTCGGCACCGATTCACACACCACCATGGTCAACGGGCTCGGGGTTCTGGGCTGGGGCGTGGGCGGCATCGAAGCTGAAGCAGCCATGCTTGGCCAACCGGTGTCGATGCTCATCCCGCCAGTCGTGGGATTCCGGCTCTCTGGTGTGCTCAACCCCGTCGCGACTGCGACCGACCTCGTCTTGACCATCACTCAGATGCTGCGTAAGCACGGTGTCGTCGGCTCCTTCGTCGAGTTCTTTGGCCAAAGCGTCGGCGCGGTGTCGCTCGCCAACCGCGCGACCATCGGCAACATGAGTCCCGAATATGGCTCTACTGCCGCGATCTTCCCCATCGATGGCGAGACCACTGACTATCTACGCCTCACAGGACGCTCCGATGAGCAGATCGCGCTTGTGGAGGCGTACGCCAAAGCCCAGGGCCTGTGGCACGACCCCGCACGCGAGGCCTCCTATACGTCGGTTCTCGAACTAGACCTGAGCACTGTGCAGCCCTCTATCTCGGGCCCAAGTCGTCCGCAGGATCGAATCGCCCTGGTCGACAGCAAGAAGGCCTTGGTAGATGCCCTCACCGGTCGCACGAGTACGCCGACAGCAGTCAGCCTGCCGAGCGGCGATAACTTCACTCTCGACAACGGCGCTGTTGTTCTCGCCGCCATCACGTCGTGCACCAACACCTCCAACCCGTCAGTGATGATGGCTGCTGGACTGCTGGCGAAGAAGGCTGTCGAGCGCGGGCTCTCGCGCAAGCCGTGGGTCAAGACCACACTTGGGCCGGGTTCGAAGGTGGTCACCGATTATTACGACAAAGCGGGTCTTACGCCGTACCTAGATGCGCTTGGGTTCAATCTAGTTGGCTACGGCTGCACCGTATGCATTGGCAACTCTGGGCCGCTCATTGAAGAAGTCAGTGCGGCCATCAACTCTTCCGACCTCTCCGTGGCCGCTGTTCTGTCCGGTAATCGCAACTTCGAAGGCCGCATCAGTCCCGATGTTCGCTTGAACTATCTCGCATCTCCACCACTTGTCGTTGCCTACGCGCTAGCCGGCACCATGGACATCGACTTCGCGGTTGAGCCCATTGGCACCGACACAGCGGGCAACGACGTCTTCCTCAAGGACATCTGGCCGACTCCTGACGAGGTGGAGGCGATTGTCGCAGGCAACATCAACAAGGAGATGTTCGCGGATAGTTACAAAGACGTATTCAAGGGTGATGCTCGTTGGCAAAACTTGCCGACGCCGGTCGGTGACACGTTCGCGTGGGACGCCTCCTCGACCTACGTACGCAAGCCACCGTACTTCGACGGCATGTCCATGCAACCAAGTCCGGTTGTCGACATTGCCGGTGCGCGTCTGCTTGCGATCCTCGGCGATTCGGTGACCACCGATCACATTTCGCCCGCCGGCAACATTAAGGCGGATACGCCTGCTGGCAAATACCTCATGGAGAAGGGCATCTCCAGGGCCGATTTCAACTCTTATGGGTCGCGCCGTGGCAATCACGAGGTCATGATTCGCGGAACTTTTGCGAACGTTCGTCTCAAGAATCGCATCCTCGATGGTGTCGAAGGTGGCTTTACCCGCGACTTCACGCTCGTTGGCGCCCCACAATCGACTATCTTCGATGCCTCGGTCAATTACCAGGCGCAAGGCACTCCGCTAGTCATTGTGGCGGGAGCTGAATACGGCTCGGGTTCCTCGCGTGACTGGGCAGCAAAGGGGACGATGCTCCTGGGAGTGCGTGCGGTGATCGCGGTGTCGTACGAGCGTATCCATCGTTCGAACCTGATCGGGATGGGTGTCCTGCCTTTGCAGTTCCTGCCAGGCGAAGATGCAGCCTCGTGGGGCCTCGATGGATCTGAGGAGATTGCCATCTCCGGAGTGACCGCGCTCAATGACGGCGGAATTCCGGAAAACGTCGCGGTTCGAGTCACCCGTGCAGATGGCTCTAGCGTCGAGCGCAGTGCCCGAGTGCGCATTGACACCCCCGGTGAAGCTGACTACTACCGCCATGGCGGCATCCTGCAGTACGTACTTCGCTCCTTGGTCTAACCAGTGGCCTTGCCCCCGGGTTGGCCTCGCGAAGTACCGCACCCGACCCACGATGCATTCGTGGAGAGAGCGGTGCTGTGGTTGCTCGATCAGGGGCCGTCAGTCCTTCGTGACGAACCTGCGCTCCGACAAAATCCCATTGTGCTGGCACGCATCGTCGCCCATCACCTCGACGCTTCTCTCGAGGGCGCTCGAGTTGCCTATTCGGCGCTACGACGTGAGCTTCCCGACCTAGCGGCTGACACGATTGAGATGGCACTCACGGCCATCCAACGTGAGGGTGCCCGCCTGCAGGCCACGCGACGTGAACTTGATCTCGTGGAGGAAGCCCTCGGGGGCGCGGGCGAAATTGGCTAGGTCGGCCTAGGATGGGAAGCGTGTTCGACGCAGCCGGGCGGGTAGATCTTCGTCAGATGACGAGTCCCGAGGATCTCGATGCGCTGACCCCTGAGCAATGTGTTGCGGTGGCCGCGGAGATTCGCTCATTCCTCGTGGAACGCGTCTCCAAGACGGGTGGACACCTTGGGCCCAATCTCGGGGTCGTCGAACTTACGATGGCTCTTCATCGAGTCTTCCGTTCACCGCTCGATGCGATTTTGTGGGACACCGGCCACCAGGCCTACGTACACAAGATTGTGACTGGCCGTTCCGGCGACTTCGAGACGCTGCGCCAGTCTGGTGGACTTTCGGGATACCCGTCACGTTCCGAAAGTGTGCACGACGTGATTGAAAACTCGCATGCCTCGACGTCCCTGTCCTACGCCGACGGCATCGCGAAGGCCTGGGAGCGACAAGGTGTACTGGGAAAGCGCCATGTCGTGGCGGTCATTGGCGATGGGGCGCTCACGGGCGGCATGGCTTGGGAGGCGCTGAACAATATCGCCGGCTCCGACCGGCAGATCATCATCGTCGTCAATGACAACGAACGCTCTTACGCGCCGACGATCGGCGGTCTCGCCACTCACCTCGCGACTCTACGTACCACCCGCGGATACGAAAAGTTCTTGTCTTGGGGTAAGCGCATCCTGCGGCGCACACCGGTGATTGGGATGCCGATGTATGAAACATTGCACGGCGTAAAGAAAGGCGTGAAGGACATCGTCGCGCCGCAAGGAATGTTTGAAGACTTAGGTCTGAAGTACATTGGCCCGGTCGACGGTCATGACATTGTTGCCCTTGAGCGCGCCTTGAACCGCGCAAAGCTCTTCCGTGGTCCCGTGATCGTGCACACGTTGACGGAGAAGGGGCGCGGCTATGCCCCGGCCGAGAACGACGAGGCGGATCGTTTCCACGGTGTCGGGGTCATCGATCCAGATACCGGGCAACCGATCGCTTCGTCGGGCCCTACGTGGACCAAGGCATTCTCAGATGAGTTGGTGCGCATCGGGCGCGAGCGGCACGATGTCGTTGCGATTACGGCCGCGATGCTCGCTCCGACAGGCCTTGACTCATTCGCCAAGGAATTCCCTGAGCGCACATACGACGTTGGCATCGCAGAGCAACATGCCGCCACCTCTGCGGCGGGCATGGCGTTCGCGGGAATGCATCCTGTGGTCGCCCTGTACTCCACCTTCCTCAATCGGGCATTCGACCAAGTGCTGATGGATTGCGCTCTACATCGTGCTGGGGTCACGTTCGTTCTGGATCGTGCTGGGGTCACCGGTGATGATGGCGCTAGCCACAACGGCATGTGGGATCTGGCAATGCTTCGCATCGTGCCAGGTTTACGTCTGTGTGCGCCCCGCGATGAAATCACGTTGCGTGAAGGACTTCGTCGCAGTGTGGATATTTCAGACGGCCCAACCGTAATCCGGTTCCCCAAGGGAGCCCTTCCCGACTCAATCCCCGCCGTGCAACGGCTCGGTAGCGTGGACGTTCTTCGTGCGGAAGAGCATCCGGATATCGCAATTGTGGCCGTGGGAGCGATGGCGAGCGTGGGCCTTGACGTGGCAGCCCGACTTGGAGATCAGGGGCTTCGGGTGCGAGTGGTGGATCCGCTGTGGGCCCTCCCGATCGAAGAGGACCTTGTGCACGCTGTCGGCAATGCCGAACTGGTCGTCACGATCGAAGACGGACTTCGCGATGAGGGCATTGGCGCCGCGCTTGGTAGCGCATTAGCAGTTGCTGGTTATTCCGTACCGATTCTCAACTTCGGCTTGCCCAAGGAATTTCTCCAGCACGCGAAGCGGGCTGAAATCCTTGCCAACGTCGGGCTCACGGGTCAGGAGATTAGTCTTACGGTGGTCGAGACTGCGGTTCGTCTAGGCGTAGGAGAAAAAGTTCAGGAAGCGTCAGCGGAGTCTGACGCCGCAACTTCCTGAGGTTCTGGGCTGGTCGATTCTAGGTTTTCTGGCTCTGCGCATAGGGCCGCATGTAGTGGTTCTGCAACCAGCGAAACTTGCCATGCACGAGCACCGTGAACTGCGAGCAACTCCGCGACGGATTCGACCGAGATCTCATCGGGCGGTCGCCAGGCGAGCTGCCGCACCGACTCCGGGGGGATAAGAACCTCTGCAGGCATTCCGAGCGTCTCTGCGATCTGGATGATCTCTTCACGACAGGCAGCAAGTCTCACTGCGGCCTGCGGGTCGCGTTCGCGCCAGATGCGCGGTGGAGGTGGGCCATCGCTCGTTGGATTGTGCACGGGTAGATCCTCATCGGGCAAAGCGAGAGCCGTCTGTAGGGCCGCCCAAAGTCTCGTCACATAGCGCGATGCACCACGTCGACGAAAACCGGGAAGATCATGCATATCTGCGCTGGTAGCCGGTGGATCCGTTGCAATGGCCACGAGTGTGTCGTCATTCACGATTCGGCCCGGACTTACGTCACGTTCTCGCGCGACATCCTCGCGCACAGTCCACAGTTCGCGGATAATGGCTAGCTGACGCGGCTTGCGAAGGCGATGCATGCCTGACGTGCGACGCCACGGGTCTTTGCGTGGTTCGGCCATTGGCAAAGCGGCGATGTGTGCAAACTCTGCTTCAGCCCATGCCCATCGACCAGTTTCAATGAGCTCCGCATACAGAAGGTCCCGAAGTTCAATGAGCACCTCGACATCAAGTGCTGCATAGCGAATCCACGAATCAGGGAGCGGCCGGGTAGACCAATCAGCCGCTGAATGGCCCTTTTCGAGGATGAGACCGAGTTCAGATTCGACAAGGGCGGCAAGTCCGACCTTCGGTCTCCCGAGAATTCGGGCGGCTAATTCGGTGTCGAACAGGTGCGTAGGAATCAGGTCAAGTTCGCGCATGCATGGCAGATCTTGTAGCGATGAGTGGAGAATCCATTCGTCACTCGCAATTGCGTCGCGCAGGGGACTGAGAGTGGAAAAATTGATTGGGTCGATCAGCCAAGTACCCGATCCTTGGCGGCGAAGCTGAATCAAGTAGGCGCGCTGTCCATACCGAAACCCAGAAGCGCGCTCTGCATCGATAGCTATGGGGCCAGTGCCGTTTGCGAGAGCAGAAATCGCTGCGGAGAGACCGAGTGAATCAGTGACAACATCTGGTAGTCCCTCACGAGGTTCCGTGAGAAGTACGGGCTCAGTCACTCAGCGGCCGCCAGGCCGAATATGCGCGACACCGGGAGGCAGCGGGGGGAGCCCGCACGCCTGAGCGAGCAATTGCGCCCACGCTTCTGCATGGGGGACGAGGTCTGCGTCAGTCGGAGTCCACGAAGCACGGATCTCGACGATGCCTTCCGGCACTCGGTTGGCAAGCTCCGCGTACGACACTGAACTTGTTTGTGTCACTGTGCCGCCGAGTGACCGATAGTTGACCCCGCGGAGTGACTCTTCCAGCCAGCTCCAGCCGACGTCGGTCATCATGGGGTCACTCGCGAGATCTTGCTCGACGACTGCGCGTACGAAACTCACGACTCGAAACTCGCCATCCCATTCGTCCACACCGTCGGGGTCGTGCAGCACGATGAAACGCCCGCTACCTAATTCTTCGTCGGAGCCACTGATGATCTCCCCGGACAGGGCGACGGAGAAGGGAGCCAACCGCCCGGGAGCGGGAATCTCGGTGTAGGAAATCTCAGGGCGTAAAGACAAGGCACGCAGACCCGCGAGAGTGCGCTGGAAGTCTGCGGGAGTATCCATGGCCAAGGTCACTGAGTCAGAGTACGTGTGACCGGTGTGACTGGAGTGACGACTCGCCGCAGTAGGTCAGTCGTCCTGCGGGTCGAGGGTCAAGCACACGGAGTTGATGCAATACCGCAGGTCGGTGGGCGTTCCGTAGCCCTCGCCGGAAAAGACGTGGCCCAGGTGGCTACCGCAGGAGGCGCACCTGACCTCAACTCGGCGCATTCCGTGACTCACATCCTCAATTTCCACGACGGCATCGCCGGCAAGAGGAGACCAGAACGAGGGCCAGCCGCAATGAGAGTCGAATTTCTCCCCAGAGCGAAAAAGTTCGACACCGCAGGCCCGGCACGAGTACGTGCCGGTGGTCTTGGTCGACACGTACTCGCCGGACCACGCAGGCTCGGTGCCTGCTTGGCGCAAGACGTGATAACTCTGCGGATCGAGACTGGCGCGCCACTCATCCTCAGACCTCATGGCCGGGTAGGGCGAACCGTCGGGGCGGGTGCGGGAAACGCTCTCCTCAGAACTCATCCGCCCACAATACCGGGCTCATGTTGCTGCTGTGGGAGCATGCGTATGGGAGGCGGTACCCGTGGAAGATCTGTTGGAGAGCTCGAGTTCGTGGCTGTCGGACGACGATTTGAGAAGCGCACGAGAGCGCGTGCCTATGGTCTACGTCAATGCAGTGCCCGTTCGCACCAACGACGATGGTGAAATTCGCGAAGTTGGTCTGCTTTTGCGCGGCATGCCGGACGGTACGATCAGTCGAGCGATCGTGACGGGCCGCGTGCTGTACGGCGAGCGCATCCGCGCGGCACTGCTCCGCCATATCGAAAAGGATCTCGGGGCCGTTGCGCTTCCGCGTGTGCCGGTCATCCTGACGCCGTTCACGGTTGTGGAGTATTTCCCCGACCCGAGTGTGACGGGATTTCATGATCCGCGCCAGCACGCAGTGAGTTTGGCGTTTATTGTCCCGGTGGCGGGGGACTGCGCCCCTTCGCAAGACTCACTTGATCTCATCTGGGTGACCCCGGAACAAGCGGCTAGTGATCAGATGCAGGCGGAGATGACCGGAGGCCAGGGTCGACTCGTACGACTGGCGCTCGCCGCGGGCGCACGACTGCCCTAGCTAGTTAATCCAGCGGTGGGAAGTGTGGTGAACGTTTCTCCGCACGTCCCGCAAGAGCGGCGAGGAGATCCGGCCAGCGAAAGGACTCGCACATCGCGGTGAGTGACTGCGCTCCCGCCTCTTCGAAGGTCTGGGACTGAGCTGCCAGCAATTGCGCCTTAATTGCCTTCAAGGATTTTGGTGAGCAGTTCGCGGCGACGCTATTGGCCCACTCGATTGCGGTGGCGACGACATCGTCGGTCACACTCGAGACAAGTCCAAGTGCGAGTGCTTCGTCTGCAGATACGGATCGACCGCTGAGCAATAATTCCGATGCGCGCGCCGAACCCACGATTCGGGGCAGCAGCCATGCGCAGCCATATTCGGCAGTGAGACCGAGGCGGCTAAACATGGATGCGAAAGTTGCCGTGGGGGAGGCAAAACGAACGTCTGCCGCTAATGGCAAGACGAAGCCAACTCCTGCTGCGGGTCCATTTACGGCCGCGACCACAGGGATGCTTAAGGTCGAGATGAGTGTGGGCAACGCCGACATGTTGTCGCCAATCGAAAACGCGTCAAGTGCCTCCGGGCCCTGTGCTAGCAAGGCGACGTCAGCTCCCGCACAGAATCCCCGTCCAGCACCGGTGACCACTGCGACGCGCACGTTGGGGTCAGCGTCTGCCTCTCTCAGGCGGGTGACGTACTGATTGCCCATCTCAGGAGTCAGCGCGTTGAGAGCGCTGGGACGATTCAAGGTGATGAGAGCGACCTGATCGCGAACCTCGTACAGCACCGGGGATTCAGCAGGGGTTTCGATAGCCATGCCCGAAATGCTGACAGATCTGGCAAACGTCAGGTCATCGGGGGACGGGAAAGTGCTGTTTCGGTGAGTCGCCTGCCAATCGTGAGTGTTTCGTCCTACGGTAAGTCATCTAGGAGGCGACATGGACACGCAGGTGAGTACGACCAAGAAGAAGATGCCGCTCGGACGGCTCATTCTCATTATTGTCGTCGCGATTGTGGCGGCGATCTTTATCTTCTCGAACATGCAGTCAGGTGACTTTAAGATTCTGGGCTGGGGCCCGTGGACTCTTCCGATGTGGATCTGGCTGTCAATCGCGTTCTTGCTGGGCATGGTGTTCGGCGGGGCGATCCGATCACTCTCGCGCAAGGTGCGCGGCAAGTCGACTCAGAATCACAACTGAACTACTCCAAGGTCTAGGCGCCACCACACGGGCTCTTCGGAGTTGTCGGGTATGAAGTTGCAGTTGCGCAGGACTGCGTGACTGGCGTGGTTGTCGGTGTCGGTCTCTGCTGTCAAGCCTGAAATCTTTTCCTCGCGCGCTATGTCGACAAGTCGGCTAACGGCTGCGGTGGCGATGCCGCGTCCGCGGCGTGACTTGCACACGCCGTATCCAATTTCGGTGACGCCAGCGGAGGGTTCGCCTTTGAAGCCCGCGCTTCCGACGATTAGTCCCGCTGCCTCAATAAGCCAGGGCCCCCACGGCCAAGCTTCAGTCACGGGAGCCATGTCGCCCTCCACAACAAGGGCAGCAATTACGAGGTCGCCCTCGCTCGGAAAATCTGAGGCGACAGGAAACCCGGCCAACCCTGCTTCGGTGATACGGCCCGCGAGATCACGGGTCAGGGGTAGAAGCGAAATCTCCACGAGTACAGGTATCTACTCTGACGCGGATTCCTCGCCTGCGCCCTGCTGGGGGCCGAAACCGGCAGACTTCAGCATCCGACGGATGTCCATGAGCATCTGCGTATCGACGTCCTTGTGCCGGGGCGGATCGAAGACGTGAATTTCATCGCCAAGTGAGACCTTGAATCGGCCGTCGTGTCGCTCCTCGGTCTCCGCAACCGCGTTGAGAAGGGACACAACATCAACCCACCGGACGTTGTGACTGAGCGGATGGCGGAAGATGTGCTCCACGGTGTCGCGATGATGACTATTGAGGTGCTGACCGTTGATATCCATACTTCCACTCTGCCACTTTCGCACCTGAAAGTCTCGGAGAGTGAAGTTCCTTGTGTCACGTGTGAGAAGGATTCCCATTCTGGCGTGATTTGGAGAGTTTGGCTCCAGAGGCATCGGTCAGTAGCGGGTGATGAACATAGTGCGCAGTCACAAGATTATCGGCACCAAGGCTCGACGCGATGAAGATTTGGGCGGCTGTCGAGGCCAGCAAATCTTCGCCTCGGACGATGTGAGTTGTGCCTAGATCGCGGTCCTCAACGACCGAAACCAATTGATAGGCCGGCAGGTCATCTCGACGCCAGATGACAAAATCTCCCAACTCCGAGTCAAGATTCAGCTCCACGCCATTGACGGAGATCGTTGTATCGGTGGGGACATGTACTCGCAAGGCGGACTCATGGGCAACGAGTTCGTGTTGAGCTGTACGACACTGACCTGGACAACCACCTGAGGGAACCGCGCTGATGATGGACCGGCTGCAACGACATGCGTAAGTTTCGAGCGTGGAGCCCCGCAGAAGTGCAAGTTCGGCGCGATAGTAAGCAGACTTTTTTCGCTGAGACCAGTGAGCCTCGAAGTCTGCGGTATCGCGTGGGCCTATCTCCCAGTCAATCCTGAGTTCGTGGAGAGTGTTGAAGATGTCGTCAACGTACTCGGAGCGAAACCGAGCGGCATCGACATCGTCGATTCGGAGTGCGAGGGGGATTGCGTACTCTCGAGCAAGATCTGCAGTCGTCTGGAAGTTGAAACGGTTACCCGCGTGCAGAAAGCCACTCGGAGTTGGTGCAATTCGAGTCACCATCAGGTCGACTCACGGGCAGAGGTATGAATCCGTGAAAAGGTGTGTTCGTACGGCATGCCACCGAGTTCGATGAGTGCTTCGGTGATGTCTTGCGTGATTTCGTCTGCAGACTTCTCGTCAAAGTCGATCGTGAGGCGCTGAGAGAATCGGATCTCCACGTTCTGGCGCCATAGGCGTTTGTCGGTATACGCGATTGTCATTGCGTGCACCGGGACAGTGGCATTTGCCTGAAGTACCGGAATGAGTACCCGACGATGCAGGCGGTGCAGTGTCACGCCGTCGGTTGAGCGCGTGCCCTCAGGATAGATCGAAAGTTTTGCTCCCTGGGCCACCGCGTCAGCTGCCATTTCCAAGGCCCACTTTGTCGAGGCCTCATCACCTCTGCGAATCGGAATCTGTCCTGTCCAACGAAAGAAAATTGCACCGATTCGCTCGAAGACCTCGACCTTAGTGAAAAACGTGACTCGGAATCGATTAGCAATTCCGACCAACACTGGATCTAGCAAAGACAGGTGATTGCCCACCAGAATCGCAGGCCCCTTTTCCACGTGGGATCGGCCATGAACATGGATGCGATAGCGGAGGCGAAGGATTTGCGCAGGCGGGAAGAGTGTCCAATACAGGTGACTTCGGCCCGGCCGCCCGATTCGTACGCCACCCAGGATCCGTCGGCCGTGGGCAACGAGAGCCTTGTAGTCAGCGTCTGATGACACACGCTTATCTTGACAGGTACACGAAAGCCGATGTGTGTGTGCCTGACGCGCGAATCCGACTGTGGTGTCCGAGGGGGGACTTGAACCCCCATGCCCTTTCGGGCACTAGCACCTCAAGCTAGCGCGTCTGCCTATTCCGCCACCCGGACAAGGTGTGCGTGAAGGATAACAACCCACGATTCGGCCCGGTGCACCGCCCGCTTGTGGGGTCGACCGGGCAGGATGGGGGGATGAGCGAACTCGCCCCATCCGTCATGGAGACCGAGGCTGTGTCAATTCTTCGGGATCTTATTCGAATCGACACCACCAATAACGGCACTCCGGAGACCGTGGGAGAGGCCGAAGCCGCGGAGTATGTAGCCGCGAGTCTGGGTGACATGGGCTACTCGTGTGAACGATTCGAAACTGCACCTCGACGTGAAGGTGTTCTGCTGACGATCGAGGGAACTGATCCCGAAGCGGACGTACTTTTGTTGCATGGACACCTCGATGTGGTGCCTGCAGATCCAGCTGATTGGACAGTTGCGCCATTCGAGGCTGAGGTTGTTGACGGCATGGTGTGGGGTCGTGGTGCTGTGGACATGAAGGACACCGATGCCACGATCATCGCCGTGCTGCGTGAGTGGGCTCGCAGCGGTGTTAAGCCGCGGCGCACGATCGCGGTCGCCTTCACCCCTGACGAAGAGGCTGGCGGGCGGTTAGGGGCGCATTGGCTAGTGGACAACCGACCTGAGTTTTTCCGAGGTGCCACTCAGGCTGTGGGCGAAGTCGGTGGATTCTCGGTGTCTCTCAACGACAAACGCGTGTACCTAATCCAGACCGCAGAGCGCGGCATTGCGTGGATGCGGTTGCTCGCCCGTGGTCGAGCCGGTCATGGTTCTTTGACCAACGATGACAACGCCATCACTGAATTGGCTCGAGCAGTTGCACGGATTGGTGAGCACACATTCGAGCTCGAGTTGACGCCTACGACGCAGCGGCTCGTGCGCGAGGTTGCTGCGATGCTCGGTGAGTCTGGTTCATTGGAAGATCAGGTGGTGGCTGTGAGTACGGCGTTGGGGCCGCTCATCGAAGCCTCAATGAGAAGTAGTGCAAATCCGACAGTGCTTCGGGCTGGCTATAAGCACAATGTGATTCCCGAACGCGCGGAAGCACTTATTGACGGGCGCTATCTACCGGGTCATGAGGCGAAGTTCATCGCCGAGATTGCCCGATTGGCTGGCGAGAAGGTGGAAGTGCACCTAGAACATGGCGATGTGGCAATTGAGGCCGACTTCGATGTGCCACTGGTTGCACGCATGACGGAGGCCCTGCGGACCGAGGACCCGGGTGCTATCACGCTTCCCTACATGGTCCCAGCTGGAACGGATGCAAAGGCTTTCTCGCGACTCGGGATCGCTGGCTATGGATTTGCTCCGCTTCGCCTCCCGGCCGACCTGAATTTTGCGGCGATGTTCCACGGCGTTGATGAGCGCGTGCCGATCGATGCGCTGCGGTTCGGTGTGCGCGTTATGGACACATTCCTTCGTTCGGCCTAGGCGACTTAGTTGCTTAGTGTGTCGAGGAGATCGTGGAGTTCGGCTTCACCGACCACATCCACGGGGATCACCGGGACGATCTCGCCTGAGGCGAACTGTCGCGCGAATTCGCTTCGTAGGTCTACCGGCATCAGCCGCAGCACAGCGTCAAGGACCTCATCAGATTCGGCCCGAGTAGCCACGATCGTGACAAGGTCGGCCCGGGCATCAGCAGTGAGTGCTCGGTGCTCCGGGTCGCACATACTTACCTGCAACTCGCCCGAGGAATAGTCCCGGACCTCCTCGGTGAGCAGGTCCAACAGGCCCGCTAGGGAGCCGTCATCATCGTGGAGCGGTAGATACCGAAGGGCTAGGGCAGAGTCCTCGCCCACCCATTCCTGACACACTGCAGCCACGTCCTCGAGGTCTTCGCTGGAAGCGTCCACGTCGTGAACGACGACAAGACGAGGTCGCCTGTCTTCGGTCCATTCGTCCCAGAGCCTCAACCATGGCCCTGGGGCGTCGGGAAGATCGGCCGCGGAGACCTCAAGCACGAGGGCGCGCTCCGCAATTATGCGTACGTCAGCTCCGGCCATCACACCATCCTCCCCGATAGTCTGTAGGCACGGCGCTCAGGTGGGTGCGGAAGTGGGCGCGGAGTGGCCACGGCGATTAGGGCGGGAGTTGAGATGCTCAACAACGCTGGGGCTCGCCGTGTTGTTGGGGTTGTTATCGATCCCGTTGCCCGAGGCCTACTCAAACTGCATGTCCCTCCTGATGCGGTCACTGTATTTGGCACTGTCGGGGCGTGCGTGGGTGCATTGGTGTTCTTCCCCCAAGGCAAATTCGTGGTGGGAGCCTTGGTCATCACCGCTTTCGTTTTCAGCGACCTACTCGATGGCACGATGGCGCGTATGTCCGGCACGTCGGGACCATGGGGGAACTTCCTCGACGCGACACTCGATCGGATAGCCGATGGAGCTGTCTTCGGTGGGCTGCTGTTGTGGACGCTCTACAGCCAGCAGTCCCCATGGATTGTTGCGGCCGCTTTGACCACCTTGGTCGCGGGTCAGGTGATCTCCTACGCCAAGGCGCGTGCTGAGGCTGTAGGCGCGACAGCCAACATTGGCATCGCGGAGCGAGCCGAGAGGCTGATCATTGCCCTCGTAGCGGCCTTCGTTGCAGGGTTTGGTGTCCCATATATCTTGCAAGTGGCTCTCATCGTGTTGGCTGTGTTGTCCATCGTCACGGTCCTCCAGCGGATGGTTGCAGTTCGTGCACAACTGTGGCAGCGACGTGGCTGATTGGCGTCATGCCGCGGCCGATGCGGGCTTTGGTTTCGGTTGGAAGGTAGTCAATCGGATGCCAGAGCGTGCGGCCTATTCGACATTCCAGCGCATCGCGGATCGATCGTGGGCCCAGCATGGGGCCGGTGTGCAGCAACTCGAACGCAATCTTCGTCGAGTGCGTCCCGAACTGAGCTATGACGAACTGCGTCAATTGTCACGTGCGGGTATGCGTTCATATTTCCGCTACTGGTGTGACGCGTTTCGCCTTCCCAGTTGGAGCCACGAACGCATCGTGAACTCCGTTCGGGTCGAAGGCGAGGAACATCTCATCGCGGCGAAAGCCGCAGGGAAGGGAGCAGTTCTACCACTTGCACACAGTGGAAATTGGGATCATGGAGGTGCCTGGCTGGCCCTCACCCACGGCCGTCTCGTTACTGTGGCGGAGCGGTTGAAGCCCGAGAGTGTTTATCGAAAGTTTCTCGCCTATCGCAACGCGCTCGGGATTGAGATACTCCCGCTTGGGGAGCCGGTGATCGTACGTGATTTATTGCGTGCCCTGCAGGAGAATGCGTTCGTACCCTTGCTTGCTGACCGCGACTTGAGTCACAACGGTGTCGAGGTGACACTCTTCGGCGAAGTTACCAAGATTCCTCCGGGCCCTGCCGTGCTCGCGCTGATATCCGGATCACCATTACTCCCTGCTTCCCTGCACTACGAGGGTGAGAAGTTGGTGATACGGATTCATTCTCCAATTCCATTACCGGCAACGGGAACACGTGCCGATAAAGTCGCGGCTCTGTCTCAGGCATACATTGATGTCATTGCCACCGGAATCGCAGCTCACCCCGAAGATTGGCACATGATGCAGCCGCTGTGGCTCTCCGATCTCGCGCCACGAAAGATTTCGCCATGAGAGTCGGCCTGGTCTGCCCCTACAGCTGGGACGTCCCGGGCGGGGTAGCCGTGCACATGCGGGATCTCTCCGAAAGTCTGATTCGTCAGGGTCATGAGGTGAGTGTCCTTGCCCCGTTCGACGGCGAAGGCGTTTTGCCTGACTATGTCGTCGATGGTGGTCGTCCAGTTGCTGTTGCGTACAACGGGTCGGTTGCTCGACTCAACTTCGGCTGGAAGGCGACACGTCGAGTCCGCAAGTGGATTCAAGAAGGCGATTTCGATGTACTTCACGTCCATGAACCATTGAGTCCGAGTCTTTCCGTTCTCGCCTGTTGGGTCGCACAGGGCCCGATTGTGGCCACGTGGCATTCGTCGATGGCGCGCTCACGTGCACTGTCGGCCGTCTTTTATCTTGCGCAAATTTCGATGGAAAAGGTATCTGCGCGGATAGCGGTGAGCGAGGAAGCCCGTCGGACTCTGGTCGCGCACATCGGCGGAGACGCGGTGTTGATAGCCAATGGCGTGACAGTGGCCAATTTCGCAGACCCTGCGACCTTGCCTGGATATCCACGCGCCGGAGGAACACTCGGATTCCTCGGACGCCTAGATGAGCCACGAAAGGGATTCGACGTCCTAGCGCGGGCTGTCCCAGTTCTCGCTGCCCGGTTCCCGGATCTGCGAGTGCTCGTTGCCGGGCCAGGCGATCCCGAAGAGGCGCTTGGCGCAGTCCCCGCGGAGTTCCGCGATCATTTCATCTTTCTCGGCCGCGTGAGTGATGCCGACAAGGTGCGCATGCTGCATTCCATTGACGCCTTTATCGCTCCCAATACTGGCGGGGAGTCCTTCGGCATTGTGTTGCTGGAAGCGATGGCTAGCGGCGCGCCCGTTGTGTCAAGTGACCTCCTGGCGTTTCGACGTGTACTCGATGAAGGGCGTTACGGACGTACGTTTTCGACTGGAGATCCGCAGGCGCTCGCGTCCGTGACGAGTGCGTTGCTTGAGGACCCTGACGCACGTAAGTCGATGTCGACAGCTGGTTATGAACGAGCCAGACATTTTGATTGGGAGCGGGTGGGCCGCGAAGTTGTCGCGGTCTACGAGTCAGTCGTGTTGCCTGGGGTGAAAGTGAGAGAAGATCTTCGCGGCCAGATCGTGGGACGACTTGCTCGTTCTAAGACGAATGATGTGAGCGCGTCATGAGCTGGTGGTGGATTCTCGCGCTCGTGTTGGTTCTTCTGCTCTTCGGCATCTATCTGAGTATGACTGCGGGGCGGCTGGATCGACTGCACCTCCGCATTGAATCTGCGGAGCGTGCGCTGGATGTCCAACTTGCACTTCGCACGGCCATCACTATTGACCTCGCGGTGTCCGGGCTCGTAGACCCGGTCTTGGGTGCGGTGTTGACCGATGCGGCCCACGCGGCGCGAACGTCGGCTGCCCTCGGGGTTCGCGAACGCGAAATCGCCGAAAGTGATCTATCTCGCACGTTGTCCCTCGCCTTTGTCGATCCTGAGGATGTGTCGGAGATCCAACGGGATCCTGAGGGTGCGGCATTTCTCGAAGATTTGGGTGCTGCCTGTCGCCGGGTGGAACTTTCTCGGCGCTTCCTCAATGACGCGGTTCGGGCATGTCGACAGGTGCGCTCGCTGCGAATGGCTCGATGGTTCCACTTGGCGGGCCGTACGTCGTGGCCGCAGACCGTGGAGATGGATGACACGCCCCCGCCGCTGCTGTCGGCTTCCTGACCGTTTCACGCTTACTGTGGAGACGTGAATAGGCGGATCGCAGTTTTGGCAGGTTGCATCGGGCTCCTGAGCGCCACGATGGCGGCATGTTCAAGCGGTGATGCCGGTGGCGTTTCCTCCACCAGTGCAACATCCTCCAATTCCTCAAGCGCTTCCTCGGCAGTGGGTTCACCCAGCCCATCTGTGTCGACACCCGACCGATCACCGTTCACTGGGCGCCCCAATTGGGTGGCCAAGCCGGTGATGGTGATCAAGATCCCCAACACGGGTCGCGCGCAACCGCACCTGGGCCTCACTCAAGCCGACATCGTGTACGTCGAAGAGGTGGAGTGGGGCATGACCAGAATCGCAGCGGTGTTCAGCTCCAACATCCCTGATGTCGTGGGTCCGGTTCGTTCGGCGCGCATCAGTGACATTGAGTTGATCGCCCAGTTTGGCAAGCCCATCTTTGCGTTCTCTGGGGCGCAGCAGAAGATGCAGCCAGTGATTGCTGCGGCCAGCCTCTATAACGAATCCGCCGAAGTGGCATCGCAGGCGTATTTCCGTGATGACTCCCGGCGCTCACCTGACAACCAGATGGTGCGTCCCAAGGATCTGCTGAAACTCGCTCCTGACGCGTCGCTCGCACGCGACATTGGGTTCCAGTTCGCTGTCGAGCCGCCGTCTGGTGGAGAGGCTGCTAACACTGTGTCAGTCCGCTGGCCGGATTCTCATGTGTCATTCGCATGGGAGGCGAATGAAGGCTATGTCGTGTCCTTCGACGGCAATCTTGCTCAGGCTGCCGAAGGGGGCAGCCAGGTCGCATCGACAGTCGTGATCCAGTACGTCACACAGACAGACTCTGGTTATGGAGACAGGTACGGCGGCCGCACGCCGCTGGCCCAGACCGTAGGAACGGGTCAGGCTCTCGTCTTGCGCGATGGTGAGGTCTGGGAGACGACGTGGAGCCGCCCCGAAGCAACCGTCGGCACGACCTTCACTCTGGCCGATGGGTCGCCGATGCCGTTTGCCATCGGTCAGCCTTGGATCCTGCTCGTCAATGACCAGATGAAAGCGGTCTTCGGCTAACGGCCCTAGACTGGGTCACCCGGCCAGACGACCGGGAAGCGTACGTCGAGGAGTGATCAATGTCAGGCGCAGAGACCAGCACCGGGACAACACGAGTCAAGCGGGGCATGGCCGAGATGCTTAAGGGCGGCGTCATCATGGACGTTGTCAATGCTGATCAGGCCCGTATCGCCGAGGACGCCGGCGCTGTTGCCGTGATGGCCTTGGAACGCGTGCCGGCAGATATCCGCGCCGAAGGCGGTGTCTCGCGCATGTCTGATCCGGAGATGATCGAGAAGATCCAAGCCACAGTGTCGATTCCGGTGATGGCGAAGGCGCGCATTGGCCACTTTGCTGAAGCCCAAATCCTGCAGTCCCTTGGCGTCGACTACATCGATGAGTCTGAAGTTCTCACTCCCGCGGACTACTCCAATCACATTGACAAGTGGGCGTTCACGGTCCCCTTCGTATGTGGCGCCACCAATCTCGGCGAAGCGTTGCGTCGCATCAACGAGGGTGCGGCCATGATTCGTAGCAAAGGCGAGGCCGGCACTGGCGATGTTTCTAACGCGGTGACACACATGCGCAAGATCGGCGGAGAAATCCGTCGCTTGTCGTCCATGTCTCCCGATGAGTTGTACGTCGCAGCGAAGGAGCTTTTGGCGCCGTACGACCTCGTCGTGGAGGTAGCGGCCGCAGGAAAGCTTCCTGTCGTGTTGTTCACCGCAGGCGGCATAGCCACCCCCGCCGACGCCTCGTTGATGATGCAACTCGGGGCTGAAGGCGTATTCGTGGGTTCGGGCATCTTCAAGTCTGGCGATCCAGTCCAGCGTGCCAACGCGATCGTCCAAGCGACGCTGAATTGGGACAACCCTGATGTCGTGGCAAAGGCTTCTCGTGGACTCGGTGAGGCCATGGTCGGCATCAACGTTGCAGACATCCCGGTACACCACCGGCTGGAGGAGCGGGGCTGGTGAACGCACCGCTTGTCGGGGTGCTCTCTCTTCAAGGCGACGTACGCGAGCACGAACGAGCGCTGGTCTCGGTTGGTGCCCGAACCTGCCGTATTCGCACCGAAGGTGAACTCTCTCGGGTCGATGGTCTCGTGATTCCTGGTGGGGAGTCCACGACTATGTCGATGCTGGCTGTGCGCACGGGGCTCATGCAGCCACTCGTCGATGCCGTGCGTGGCGGCCTTCCTGTGTATGGATCTTGCGCGGGGCTCATCATGCTTGCCACGCGAGTTTTAGATGGCCGGCCCGATCAGCAGACGCTAGGCGCCCTGGATGTCACCGTGCGGCGTAACGCATTCGGCCGCCAGGTGGATTCCTTCGAGTGTGATCTGGATATGCCTGCTGTGCCTGGTGGACCTATGCACGCTGTCTTTATTAGGGCTCCGTGGGTCGAGGATTGCGGCCCGGGCGTTGAGGTCCTCGCGCGCGTTGAGGATGGCCCAGCCAGCGGTAGAATCGTTGCCGTCCGGCAGGGGAAGGCCCTGGGGACGGCATTCCACCCGGAACTAACCGGGGACGGGCGCGTACACGCCCTATTCGTTGAGATGGTGAGGCACGGATGAGCGGCCATTCCAAGTGGGCCACGACCAAGCATCAGAAGGCGGCCAAGGACGCCAAGCGCGGCAAACTTTTTGCGCGTCTGATCAAGAACGTCGAAGTCGCGTGCAGGATGGGTGGCGCTGATCCAGCCGGCAACCCGACCTTGTACGACGCCATCCAAAAGGCGCGCAAGAATTCTGTGCCGATCGACAACATCGAGCGTGCAGTTAAGCGCGGTTCCGGTCAAGAGGCAGGCGGAGCCGATTATCAGACGATCATGTACGAGGGCTATGGCCCCAGTGGTGTTGCCGTCCTTGTCGAATGTCTAACCGATAATCGCAATCGCGCAGCGGGCGAGGTTAGAGTGGCGCTCACTCGCAATGGCGGGTCAATGGCCGATCCAGGGTCGGTCTCTTACCTCTTCAGTCGCAAGGGTGTCGTCGTCGTGCCTAAAGCGGGCTCGACGGAAGACTCCATCCTCGACGCGGTGCTCGATGCTGGTGCGGAAGAAGTTAACGATCTTGGCGAAGTTTTCGAAGTTATCTCCGAGGCGACTGACGTGGTCGCTGTCCGAACCGCCCTACAGGCAACCGGCATTGATTACGACTCCGCTGAAGCCACTTTTGTGCCGAGCATGTCTGTGCCCGCCGATCTTGAGTTAGCCAAAAAGGTCATCAAACTTGTGGATGCGCTCGAGGATTGCGATGACGTGCAGGCCGTCTATAGCAATATCGATATTAGTGATGAGGTCCTTGCCGAGCTTGATGCCTGAGATGCTGGGCGTATGAACGACAGCGTCGGACGTCAGCTCACTGGTTGGGATGCAGCTACGTGGCGTACCGCAAGCGGTGACCCCACTTTGCGTTCAACAGTTGTAGCACTCGCCCTCTTCGATTCGGTGCCCGAGTGGGATCGTCTTCGGCAGCGACTTGAACGTCTCACCCGCCTAGTCCCGGCTTTGCGAATGAAGCCACTCCATGGCGCAGTGGGTCTGTCGGCACCGAGGCTTGGTCCTGATCCGGATTTTGACATCGATGTCCATGTGCGTCGCTATCGCTTGGCCGGTCGTGGATCCTGGGCGGACGTCCTGCAAGAAGCACGCCGGATGAGTCTCACCGATTTCGATCACGATCGTGCGTTGTGGGAAGCCTGTTTGGTCGAGGGACTGCCCGGAAAACGCGCGGCACTTCTGCTGAAGTTGCATCACTCAATCGCGGATGGTCAGGCAACGATCCTTATCGGCATGTCACTTTTTGAGTTCACGCCCGAAGGCAACCCGATGGAGCCTGAGGTTCCGCTCGTACCCGAACCCGATGTGGTGTCTGCCCCTGAGGTGACGATGGCAAACCTTGGCGATAACTTCAAGCGCGGCGCTGAGTTGGTGAAAGGTATGGCAACGCTGGTCGCGGGACTTGCCATCGGCACGGTGTCTGATCCGGTAGCCACATGGACGAAGGCTCTCGATGTTGCCGCTTCGGTGGGGCGCTTCACCGCACTGCCGGATGGGTCTATGTCTCCAGTAATGACCGGTCGTGGAACGACCTATCATTTTGCTGCGTTTGATTTGCCGTTTGATGGACTGCGAGCGGTAGCCAAAGCGCATAACCGCAATGTCAACGACGCGTTTATGGCCGCCGTGGGTGCCGGGTTGGACCGCTATCACGCTCGACACGGTCAGCCGGTGGATGAATTGCGGTTCAACGTGCCCATTTCGCTACGTGGTGACCCAGGCGATCGAAGTGGTCAGGCCGCAAATGCAGTCACTATCGCTCGCTTCCTACTCCCGATTGCTGGGTTGACCGTGGGGGAGCGCATGGAAATTGCGCACGAGCAGGTGGCTCAGTGGCGCGCCGAGCCTGCGCTGCGCCTCGCGGATCCGTTAGCTGATGTGAGTTGGCTTGTCCCGGTGCCGATTTTGGCCCAAGCCGCGAAGACGAGTGACGTGACGACCAGCAACGTGCCGGGACCGCCCATTCCGCTCTACCTCGCCGGAGCACGGATGGTGGGGGTCTACCCGTTGGTGGCCACGATCGGCGCCGCAGTGAACGTCACGATGATCACGTACGACGGTTCGGCTTTTGTCGGTCTCTCGGCCGATGACCGTGCTGTCCCAGACCTCGAGGCCCTCGTAGCGGACCTCCGAGCCGGGTTCGCCGAGGTGACGGGCAGCCCGGTTGGCTCCTGGGATCCGCTGTCTCCTCCGCGCAAGGGGGACGGCACGCCGAAGGCGCGCGCGGTACGCCAGTAGGCGGATTCTTTTCGCTACGCTAGCGAACACTTGTTCGATAGGAGACGTCGTGCGCGTGTTGGGAGTTGACCCGGGTCTGACCCGGTGCGGCGTGGCTGTTGTCGATGGGGGAGTTGGTCGTCGCGTGAGCCTCGTGGACGTGCGTGTCGTGCGCACCCCCGCAGATGCTCCCTTAGCGGAGCGGCTTCGCGGGCTTGAGATGGAGTTCGAGGCGGTCCTAGACGCCTTCCGTCCCGACGCAGTGGCGGTGGAGCGAGTGTTTAGCCAGCACAACGTCCGAACAGTCATGGGGACCGCACAGGCTGGGGCCGTCGCGATCTTGGCCGCTGGACGACGGGGGCTACCTGTGGGTCTGCACACTCCCAGTGAGGTGAAGGCCGCCGTGAGCGGTTCAGGCACCGCCGGCAAGGAGCAAGTTGCCAGCATGGTGTGTCGGCTACTGCGACTCGATGCCATGCCCCGCCCTGCCGATGCGACTGACGCGCTAGCACTAGCCATCTGCCACTTATGGCGGGGACCTGCTCAAGATCGACTTGCTGCAGCGGTTGCTGCGCAACGGGCGCGTGTCTCATGATCGCGTTTGTTCGAGGCCGGGTGGTCGAGATCGGACTCGAACGTGTCGTGCTTGATGTCGGCGGGCTGGGAATGCAACTGACGTGCCCGACGGGCTCCTTAAACCATTTGCGTATCGATGAAATCGCGACAGTGCACACCGCACTCGTAGTCCGAGAAGACTCGTGGACCATGTACGCCTTCGCGAACGCCGAACAGCGAGGCGACTTCGAGATCCTGCAGACTGTGTCGGGCGTTGGCCCGAGACTTGCGCTCGCGATGATTGCGACGCTAAGCCCAACCGATTTGCGAAAGGCGATTGATAGATCCGATCTCGTGACGTTAACCAAGGTGCCAGGTGTCGGTCGAAAAGGTGCGCAGCGTCTCGTGATCGAGCTCACGGGCAAACTTGGTGCAGTTGCTGGGGATTCTGGATTTGTTACCCAGCCCACTGGCTGGCGCGACTCTGTCTCCGCCGGTTTGGTGTCACTCGGATGGAGTGGGCGCGAAGCAGATGCGGCGGTAGATGCCATTTCTGAGGAGGCGACGCTCATGGAGGCAAATGACAGCGTCGATGTCTCCGCCTTGTTGCGCCTTGCGCTGCGAAGTTTGGATCGCGTATGACCGCCGATGATCGTTTGCTCGACGCGAATCAAGAGCCCGAAGATCTCATTGCGGAGGGTGCGCTTCGGCCAACCCGCCTTGCGGACTTCATCGGCCAAGACCGTGTTAAGGCGCAATTGGGTCTAGTCCTAGAAGCCTCGCGCCTGCGAGGTCGAAGTGCTGATCACGTATTGCTTTCTGGCCCACCCGGTTTGGGCAAGACGACGCTCGCAACGATCATCGCCGCCGAACTCGAAGCTCCGCTTCGCATCACCTCTGGCCCAGCTATTCAACACGCTGGAGACCTCGCCGCAGTGCTCACCAGCCTGCAACCAGGCGAAGTCCTCTTTCTCGACGAATGTCATCGCACCTCGCGTGCCGCGGAAGAAATGCTCTATCTCGCCATGGAGGATTTTCGCGTAGACGTGATGGTGGGCAAGGGTCCTGGAGCGACGGCGATACCCCTCGACCTCGCACCGTTTACGCTCGTAGCCGCGACGACTCGTGCCGGGCTGCTGCCGGGGCCCCTGCGAGATCGCTTCGGGTTCACCGCTCACATGGATTTTTACGAACCTGAAGATCTCGAACGGATCCTCGTCAGGAGTGCGGCGCTACTTAAGGTCGAGATTCATGAGTCCGCTGCGATCGAGATCGCCGGGCGATCACGTGGCACCCCGCGAATCGCGAACCGGTTACTGCGCCGCGTTCGTGACTACGCATTGGTTCATGTCGACGGAATCGTGACGCTTGAGGTGGCTCAAGCAGCCCTCGAACTTTACGAAGTTGATGCTCTGGGGCTTGATCGGCTCGATCGAGCGGTGCTGGATGCCCTCATTGGCAAGTTTGGCGGGGGGCCGGTGGGCCTTTCCACGCTGGCTGTCGCTGTGGGGGAGGAGCCAGAGACCGTCGAG
This sequence comes from uncultured bacterium, assembly GCA_903850745.1. Taxonomy (GTDB): domain Bacteria; phylum Actinomycetota; class Actinomycetes; order S36-B12; family S36-B12; genus CAINMH01. The sequence goes on along the minus strand of CAINMH010000010.1, from coordinate 1,613 downwards.
ACGGTTGCTGAGCCATTCTTGGTGCGGGCTGGGCTCATTATTCGTACCCCCAGAGGGCGAGTTGCAGGACCCGGTGCATGGGCACACCTGGGGCTCGCGCGCCCCAATGTGCCTTAGCGGCAGGGTTCCGTCTAAGGTGTGCTGGTGGATTCCCTTATAACCTTCTTGCCAATCATCCTGATCATTGGCGTTTTCTATCTCCTCGTCATGCGCCCGCAGCAAAAGAAGCGCAAGGCACTGCAGGAGAAGTTGAGCACCGTGCGTCCCGGCGACAAGATCATGACCACCGCTGGAGTTTTTGGCACGGTGGCGTCTGTAGGAGACGACAAGTTTGATCTCGAGATCGCACCGGGCGTACGCGTCACCATGCTTAAGGCAGCGATTTCGCAGATTGTCACGGAGCCAGAGGCCCTACCTGAATCGCCCGATCCCTCCTCGACCGATTCTCCTTCCTGATCCCAGCACGTAGAGTCAAGGAGTCTCATGGCTGCGCCGTCCAACCCACGTCCGTGGCGTTCGTTGATCGTGCTGCTTGCGCTGTTGGTCGGCCTAGCGGCATGGGCCTTTTGGCCGGGTAACTCCCTCACTCCGAAGCTCGGGCTTGATCTCAGCGGCGGCACGCAGGTCATCTTGACGCCTCTGCCAATCACGGCCGGTCAGCCCATCACCGATGTGCAGATTCAGCAGGCGCAGGAGATCATCCGCAAGCGAGTCAACGGACTTGGTGTGACTGAAGCTGAGATCTCCGTTGTCGGCAGCAACATCATGGTCTCGGTGCCAGGTGTCACATCGGATCGCCTTGTCGAGTTGGTGGGCCGCACTGCATTGCTCGACTTCCGAGCTGTTCAGGATCAATTGCCACCGCAGCCACTTGCCCCCGAACCGACTCCGAGCCCAAGCCCCACCGTGACTCCGTCTCCCACCCCGAGCCCCACACAGACCCCAGCTCCTACGGCGTCGGCTACAAAGAGTGCGAGCGCATCTGCGAATCTCGCTGATAGCGCTTCGCCTTCACCCACGGTCACCCCGACACCGTCGCCTTCGCCTACGGTTACTCCAACGCCGTCACCTTCGCCTACGGTTACTCCGACGCCGTCACCTTCGCCTACGGTCACCCCCGTGCTGGAGATCGTCCAGTCGCCTGAGAATGATGCCGCGTATCAAGAGCGGGTTCTGGCGCTGGATTGCACTAACCCCGAGACTGCCGCAGGCGGCACCCCGGATGACCCCACTTTGTGGCTTGGTACCTGCCTACAAGGCGGCGGACTGAAGTACAACCTGCAGCCCGCATTCATCCGTGGGACGAACGTGGCCTCTGCTTCTGCGCAACCGCCGCAGCAGGGTGTGGGTGGTTGGTCGGTCAACCTGACCTTTGATTCTGAGGGTTCTAGGGCTCTGACAAAGACATCCCAGGAACTTGTCGCGCTTCCCGATTGCGAGGTAGGCGTTCCCGGTCCCTGCAACGCATTCGCTATTGTGCTTGACGGTGTCGTGGTGTCCTCGCCACGTTTTGATCAGGCGATTATTGGGGGTAATGCCTCAATCACCGGCGACTTCGATAAGCAGTCCGCCGAGGATCTCGCGAACGTTCTCAACTACGGCGCGCTTCCGGT
>CAINMH010000009.1 GCA_903850745.1 uncultured bacterium | reverse complement strand
TTTGTGTCGTTCGGCGGTACCTCAATGATCGCCACGTGGCTAGGAATCGGCCTGTTGCTCAACGTCCGAATCCACTCCGACAACTAACCTCCTCGTTGCTGACTTGTGGCAACACCCAATTCTTTGTTGCTGACTTGTGGCAACTTTTCGGGCTCCGAAAGTTGCCACAAGTCAGCAAGGAGCCTCACTCGACTGCCATAAGTCAGCAACAACGTAGGTATGGGAAGCGGTCGATCGGAATATCCACAGCTGTGCGCTCGGAGGTGATCGCTTGTTCAGGTATAGGTGATCCTGCTGGGATGCACGCATTTGCTGTCACTTCAAGTACACAAGACGCAGCTGGTCGGCCAATCCGCCGCCAGCGCGCGTACGTTGCGCCTACTCGGGGGATACGACTCCCGAAGGATCAGGACACCTTTGAGGCTCGCTGCGACGCCGCGATTCTGGCGCTGCCAAGCTCCGCGGTGCTCGCCGAAGTGACGGCCGCGAGGCTTTGGGGACTTCCCGTCCCGTATCGACGCAATATCGAGCAGGTAGTCGCTGTAGTTCCCCCGGGATCCTGGCAGCCGCAACGAAATTTCAGTCATGTCTACCGGCGGATCCTGCATCCGGATGAGACTGTGATTCTCGATGGGAGAACTCTGACAACGCCAGCGCGCACTTTTGCGGATTGCGCCAGATCGTGGAGCCTTCCCGATGCATTGGCGCTTGGGGACGCGGCCGTGAGGGCGCGACTTATGACGGTTGAGGAAGCAACGAGTGTCGTGAGGCGAATGCGGAGGCTGCCCGGCCTCAAGTTCGCTCGTAGAGTTCTTCCTTTCATTGACGCCCAAGCTGGATCTCCCCAAGAGTCTCGAGTGCGCGGAATCATCATCAACGCAGGCCTGCCAATCCCTCGTCCCAATGTCAGGATTCTCGACGAACACGGCGGGTTCATCGCGATTGGAGATCTTGTCTACGACGAGTGGATGATCGTGATCGAGTACGACGGCGCTCATCACCGGGATCCGCTGCGTCAGGCAAAGGACGCGACACGTCGTACTCGTCTGCGCGAACTTGGGTATTACGTCGTGGAGATCACTGCCGATGATGTTCGGTGGCCTTCGAGAGTTGTGGAGAAAGTTCTGCGAGCCCTTGACTCCCGGGGCGTACAGATCCCGCAGGAGTCGATGAGAGCCTCAAAGGCTCCAGCCGCCTGACCGTGGTTCGATCCGCCCGAGCTCCCATTTGTTGCTGACTTGTGGCAACAAGATTTTCGTCGTTGCTGACTTGTGGCAACTTTTTGGGCTCCGAAAGTTGCCACAAGTCAGCAACGAGCCTCTGGCGATTGCCACAAGTCAGCAACGAAGGAGGGAGGGGCCCTTCGGGGCAGGGGATCTACGAGAGCGAGGCGCAGATGGGCTCGTGGGGGAGCGGGGGGCTTCATCGCGGGTATCCTTCCCCTTATGTCTGCACCCACGACCGACTCTCGTCCGATGACTCCGAACACCGGATCGGTGTTTTCGCGCCTCGAGGAGTTGCTGCCGCTCGTCAGCAAGCCGGTGCAGTACGTCGGCGGCGAGGTCAATGCGGTCGTCAAGGACTGGGACGCCATGAACGTCCGCTGGGCACTGATGTACCCCGACGCCTACGAGGTCGGCGCGCCTAACCAGGGTGTCGCGATCTTGTACGAAGTCCTCAACGAGCAAGCAGATGTCCTGTGCGAGCGCACCTATGCGGTGTGGCCCGACCTCGAGGCGTTGATGCGCGAGCACGGCGTGCCGCAGTTCAGCATCGAAAACCACCGACCCATCGGTGAGTTCGACCTCATGGGCGTCTCGTTCTCCACCGAGCTTGGCTACACCAACATGCTCACCGCCCTCGATCTCGCGGGCATTCCGTTGCACGCAGTCGACCGCACCGACGCACACCCGATCGTGATCGCGGGCGGCCACGCAGCATTCAATCCCGAGCCGCTCTCGATGTTCGTTGACGCAGCAGTGCTCGGCGATGGCGAGGAAGCAGTGCTCAACATCACCGCGATCGTGCGCCAGGCCAAGGCCGAAGGTGCGAGTCGCGACGAGATCCTGCTGCGCCTTGCGCGCACCGGCAGCATCTATGTGCCCAAGTTCTATGACGTCGACTACCTCGACGACGGCCGCATTCGTCGCGTTGCGCCCAACCGCGAAGACGTGCCGTGGCGCGTGGCCAAGCACACCTTGATGGACCTCGATAACTGGCCATATCCCAAGGCCCCGCCGGTCCCCGTCGCCGAGACCGTGCACGAGCGCATGAGCGTCGAGATCTTCCGCGGCTGCACGCGCGGTTGCCGTTTCTGCCAAGCCGGCATGATCACGCGCCCCGTACGCGAACGCAGCATCGACGGCATCAGAGCGATCGTCAAGGGCGGTCTCGAAGCGACCGGCTACGAAGAGGTCGGTCTACTCTCACTCTCCAGCGCCGATCACTCCGAGATTGCCGAAATCGCTAAGAGTCTCGCTGACGAATACTCCGAGTCGCAGACGTCACTCTCACTCCCAAGCACACGTGTCGATGCATTCAATGTCGACCTCGCCAACGAGCTCACCCGCAACGGCCGCCGCAGTGGCCTGACCTTCGCACCCGAAGGTGGCAGTGAGCGCATGCGCAAGGTCATCAACAAGATGGTCACCGAAGAAGACCTGATCCGCACGGTCACGACGGCCTATGCCAATGGCTGGCGCCAGGTCAAGCTCTACTTCATGTGCGGCCTGCCCACCGAAGAAGACGAAGACGTACTCCAGATTGCCCGTATGGCCAAAGAGGTCATTAAGGCCGGTCGCATCGCCAGCGGCAAGCGCGACATCCGTTGCACCGTGTCGATTGGTGGATTCGTACCCAAGCCGCACACCCCGTTCCAGTGGGCCGGGCAAGCACCGCACGAAGTCACCGACGCACGCTTGCACCTGCTCAAGGAAGCGATTCGTTCTGATCGCGACTACGCCAAGGCGATTGGTTTCCGCTACCACGACGGCAAGCCCGGCATCGTCGAAGGACTTCTCTCGCGCGGCGATCGTCGCATCGGTGCAGTCATCGAGCAGGCCTGGCGCGATGGTGCGCGTTTCGATGGTTGGAGCGAGCACTTCCGTTACGACCGCTGGATGAAGGCAGCAGAGGCCGCACTCGCGGGCACCGGTGTTGACGTTGATTGGTACACCACGCGCGAGCGCACTCAGGCGGAGGTGCTGCCGTGGGATCACCTCGACTCAGGTCTCGACAAGGAATGGCTCTGGGAGGACTGGCAGGCCGCGCTCGACGCCGATTCTGTCGAGGACTGCCGTTGGAGCCCCTGCAGTGACTGTGGAGTGTGCGATCAAATGGGCACGTTCATCCAGATGGGTCCGACTCGTACGGAAGAAGCGTGAGTCGACCGCAACCTGATCGCGAAGTTGCAGTTGCCGTACAAAAACTTCGTCTGTGTTACGCCAAGCGCGGACGCCTACGGTTTGCGAGCCATCGAGACTTCCAGCGTGCACTAGAGCGTGCACTTCGCCGTGCGAATGTGCCGATGGCATTTAGTGCCGGCTTCAACCCGCACCCAAAGATTTCATACGCCAACGCAGCACCCACGGGCACAGCGAGCGAGGCCGAGTATTTCGAGATCGGTGTCGTGGAGAAGGTCGATCCCGATCAACTGCGCGAAGTGCTCGACCACGCCATGCCTGATGGGTTTCACATCGTGGATGTCGTGGAGGCAAGCACCCCTGACTTTGTCGCCCGCCTTGAGGCGAGCCTGTGGCGCATCCGGCTCGTGGACGTCGACGGCGAGGCCGTACGAGCCGCCGTGGCGGCGTTCCTCGCTGAGGAGCGTGTCGAGGTCGACCGCGCGACCAAGGACGGGCACCGGACCCTCGAGACCCGCCATGTGGTCGTAAGTCTCGACGCGCCCGACGGCGCCCCCGATGATCGGGGCCGTCCCTGTGTCATACTGACAGCGGTAGTTCGGAATGAAACACCATCCGTACGACCCGATGACCTCCTAAACGCACTGCGTCTCGTGGGGGGCCTGGCGCTGGTGGTACCTCCCGAGGTCACCCGATTGGCGCAGGGGCCTCTCGATCCGCAAGCGGGCACCGTGGGCGATCCATTCGCCCCCGACCGCGCCCGCTAGGAACGGCGCTGTTTCAGGCGATCATTGCCACAGACTTTATGGGCTTCGGCCCCCGTACAAGGCTCCGTGTGGCGCATACGCCCGGGGCCGTGAGGAGTGCGACCACATGGTCGATTCGAACGAACCCACCACCGAAACAACGCCGCCCAAGCCCGTACGCCGCCGCGCTGCGGTGCGCCCGGCTGGCCCCCCGGCGGAGCTAGTCGCCGAAGCCCCCGCGGCTCCGGCCAAGAAGGCGGCCGCTAAATCGACCGCTGCCAAGAAGACAGTCGCCAAGAAGGTGGCCAAGGCCGAGACCGAGGAAGCTCCGGAGAAGAAGCCGGTCAAGAAGGCAGCGGCCAAGAAGACCACCAAGAAGGCCAGCGACGAGTCACCCGAAACTCCGGCTCCTACCGGTGACGCAGCGGGACCTGAGGCAGCCGAGAAGCCCGCCTCCCGCAGGCGCCCCACCCGCAAGAAGGCCGACGCGCCCCAGGACGGCGAATCAGCCGAGTCCTCCGGCGACCAAGGCGAAGGATCAGGCTCCGAGGAATCTGGCGAGTCCAGTGGCGAAGGTGGCCCATCACGTCGTCGTCGCCGTCGTGGTGGCCGTGGCCGTCGTCGTGGCGAGCCCACCAACGCAGATGCCACCGAGGCCGGCACAGATTCAGCCGAGGGCGAAGAAGGCGATGAAGACGGCGAGGACGATTCCGAGGATTCGCCCAGTGGCTCATCACGTCGTCGTCGCCGTCGTCGCCGTCGGGGATCCGAAGGCTCGGAGGGTTCCTCCGATGACCCGCCCGGCACCGTCGTCAAGGTCCGCGAGCCGCGTGATTCTGTCAGCGGACTTAAGGGCTCCACACGTCTCGAAGCCAAGCGTCAGCGTCGTCGCGAAGGTCGTGACCATGGCCGTCGCCGTGCACCGATCCTGACCGAAGCCGAGTTCCTCGCCCGTCGCGAAGATGTTGAGCGTGTGATGGTCGTACGCCAGACCGGCACCCGCACGCAGATCGCTGTTCTCGAAGACGGCGTGCTCGTCGAGCACTACGTCGATCGTGACGCAGGCGCATCGATGGTCGGCAATATCTACCTCGGCCGCGTACAAAACGTCCTGCCCAGCATGGAAGCAGCATTCGTCGACGTAGGTCGCGGACGCAATGCAGTGCTGTACGCCGGTGAAGTCAACTGGGACGCAGCAGGTCTTGATGGCCAACCGCGTCGCATCGAGTTGGCGATGAAGTCCGGCGACACAATTCTGGTGCAGGTGACAAAGGATCCCGTAGGACAAAAGGGTTCTCGCCTCACCAGCCAGATCTCACTGCCCGGTCGTTTTGTTGTGTTCGTGCCCAATGGCGAGATCACCGGCATCAGCCGCAAACTGCCCGAAGGCGAACGCAATCGACTCAAGGCGATTCTCAAGCGCGTTGTTCCCGATGGCGCTGGCGTCATTGTGCGCACCGCTGCTGAGGGCGCGAGCGAACAAGACATCGTGCAAGACGTTGAAGCACTGCAGGCGCAGTGGGTGAAGGTCCAGGCGCAGGTGGAGTCGGGCAATGCCCCGGCCCTGCTGCATGGCGAGCCTGATCTGGCGATCAAGGTCGCCCGTGACATCTTCAACGAAGACGTCAATAAGCTCATCGTGGCTGGCTCTACCGCGGCCGATCAGATCCGTGACTACGTCGCCTCGGTGGCGCCAGAGTTGCTCGATCGAGTCCAGACGTGGGTGGAATCGACCGATGTGTTCGCGTCCTACCGCATCGACGAGCAGCTCACCAAGGCCCTCGACCGCAAGGTCTGGCTCCCGTCCGGCGGCTCACTGGTCATCGACCGCACTGAGGCCATGACCGTCGTCGACGTCAACACCGGCAAGTTCACCGGCCAGGGTGGCAACCTCGAGGAGACAGTCACCCGCAACAACATCGAGGCCGCTGAGGAGATTGTCCGGCAGCTTCGGCTTCGCGACATCGGCGGCATCATCGTCGTCGACTTCATCGACATGGTCCTCGAGAGCAACCGCGATCTGGTCCTGCGCCGCCTCGTGGAGTGTCTGGGTCGCGACCGCACCAAGCACCAGGTGGCTGAGGTCACCTCGCTGGGCCTAGTCCAGATGACCCGCAAGCGCATCGGTCAGGGCCTCTTGGAGTCCTTCTCGACCTCCTGTGAGTCCTGCGGAGGGCGCGGACACCACGTCTCGCTCACGCTGGGCGAGGGGGAGCGGAAGAAGCCGACAGGGGTGGATCCCGCCGAGGTAGCAGCACGCAGTATCCTGTCATTTGACCCTGTCGAGGGTTAATCCCTACTCTTGACTGTCTTACCCGCACGACAGCGCCGCAGCCGCGGCGCGCAAGCATGAGGAGAAGTCCGGTGTACGCGATTGTCCGGGCCGGTGGCCGCCAAGAAAAGGTCGCTGTTGGCGACGTTGTAGTGCTCGACCGCATGGCGGCCGCGCCTGGCAGCTCTGTCAACCTCAAAGCTCTGCTCCTCGTAGAAGAGGGTGTCATCACGACCGACGCCGCAGCGTTGTCCGCTGTGACCGTCACTGCTGAGGTCATGCAGCATGAGCGTGGCGAGAAGATCCACATTCTTCGTTACAAGAACAAGACCGGCTACCGTCGCCGTCAGGGTCACCGCCAGGATTTGACCCGGGTGAAGGTCACTGCAATCAAGACTGGGAAGTGACGCGAGATGGCACATAAGAAAGGCGCATCTAGCTCCAGGAACGGCCGCGACAGCAACGCGCAGCGCCTCGGCGTCAAGCGTTTCGGCGGTCAGGTCGTTCTCGCGGGCGAGATCATCATTCGTCAGCGTGGCACCCACTTCCACCCCGGACTCAATGTTGGCCGTGGCAAGGACGACACACTCTTCGCACTCGAGCCGGGTGTCGTTGAGTTCGGCACGCGCCGTGGTCGTCGCGTGATCAACATCGTCGAAGGCTGAGTTAACGCCGCGCGTCGGCGTTCAACGGTCTTATGGCCACTTTTGTAGATCGAGTCACTCTGCACGTTGCCGCGGGTAACGGCGGGCATGGTTGTGCCTCAATTCGTCGCGAAAAATTCAAGCCCCTCGCCGGCCCTGACGGTGGCAATGGCGGTCGCGGTGGAGACGTCACTCTCGTCGTAGATTCAAGCGTCACGACCCTGCTGGAGTTCCATCACGGCGCACTTCGTGTCGCTGGCAATGGCAAGCCCGGTCACGGCGACTTGCGTCATGGTGCCGCGGGCGATGACATTGTCTTATCCGTGCCAGACGGCACGGTCGTCACGACACCTGATGGCGAATTCATCGCTGACCTCGTGGGTGTGGGCACGACTTTTGTGGCCGCCCAAGGTGGTCGTGGTGGTCTGGGCAATGCTGCCCTCGCTTCGCAGCGTCGTCGCGCGCCTGGGTTCGCGCTGTTTGGTGAGCCCGGCACCTCGCGTGATCTCGTACTCGAACTCAAGTCAGTCGCGGATGTCGCGCTCGTGGGCTATCCCAGCGCAGGCAAGTCCAGCCTCATCGCGGCGATGTCGGCGGCGCGTCCGAAGATCGCCGACTACCCGTTCACGACTTTGGTGCCCAACCTCGGTGTGGTGTCGGCTGGCGAAGTTGTTTTCACCGTGGCAGACGTACCCGGTCTGATCCCCGGTGCTAGCGCAGGCAAGGGCTTGGGTTTGGAGTTCTTGCGGCACGTCGAGCGGTGCTCGGTGCTGGTCCATGTGATCGACACTGCGAGTTTGGAGACGGACCGCAATCCGTTGGCCGATCTGGACATGATCGAAGAGGAATTGACCCAGTACGGCGGCCTAGATGATCGCCCTCGCATTGTGGCCCTGAACAAGATCGACGTCCCCGACGGTCGCACGCTCGCTGAGATGGTGCGCCCCGACCTGGAGGCGCGCGGTCTCGCGGTTTTCGAAGTATCTGCGTCCAGTCACGAAGGACTGCGTCCGCTGATCTATGCGATGGCCGGAGAGGTGCTCGCGGCCCGCAAACTCTCCGCCCCCGCGGAGGCTCCCCGGATCGTGATTAAGCCCAAGGCGGTTGACGACAGCGGCTTTGTGGTCAAGCGCGAGGGTGACACGTTCCGTGTCACTGGCGTACGCCCTGAGCGTTGGGTACGTCAGACCGATTTCGCCAACGACGAAGCGGTGGGTTATCTCGCTGATCGTTTGCAGCGACTGGGTGTCGAAGCGGCTTTGTTGAAGCAAGGCGCTACTTTCGGCAGTGAAGTGTTGATCGGACCCGAGGAGAACGCAGTCGTATTCGACTGGGAGCCTTCGACCGGTTCGTCACTTGGCTATGGTCCGAGAGGATCCGACCCCCGACTGGAGGGACGATGAGCACTCGCGCGGAGTTCGCGGCTGCGCGCCGCCTCGTCGTCAAGATCGGTTCGTCTTCGCTGACCTTGCCCGGTGGCGGCATCAACCTGGAGCGTCTCGCCGATCTCGTAGATGTCATTGAGGCGCGGGTGTCAGCAGGCACAGAGGTGGTGCTCGTATCCAGTGGCGCGATAGCGACCGGACTGCCCACGCTGGGCTTTTCGACCCGGCCCAAGGACCTGCACGTACTTCAGGCTGCGGCCAGTGTCGGCCAAGGCATGCTCATCGCCCGCTACGCGACGGAGTTCGCACGCCATGGGCGCACAGTCGGTCAGATCCTGCTCACTGCAGATGACATTGGGCATCGCACGCGCTATCGCAATGCACGCAGCACATTAGTACGACTACTCGAACTTGGCGTGGTGCCCATCGTGAACGAAAACGACACCGTCGCCACCGAAGAGATTCGCTTCGGTGACAACGACCGACTCGCGGCTCTCGTTGCGCACGTCATCGATGCTGATGCACTCGTGCTACTGAGTGACGTAGATGGCCTCTACGACGCACCGCCCGCCAGTGGCAACGCCCAACTCATCACAGAGGTGGCGTACGGCGCTGGGCTCGATGGAGTTGAGGTGGGGGGAGTCGGTTCGGGTATTGGTCTCGGTGGCATGGTGACCAAGGTCGATGCAGCCCGCGTGGCTACAGCATCGGGCATCCCCGTAGTGCTGACGTCAGCGTCTAATGCGGCCGCGGCAATCGCTGGGGAGTCCTGCGGCACACTTTTCCATGCTTCGTCAGAGAAGGTCGCTACGCGTCAGTTGTGGCTTGTCCACGCGACGCGGCCAACCGGCAGACTCGTCCTCGATGCTGGTGCTGTTCGCGCGTTGGTGGAATCGGGTAGTTCACTCCTACCGGCCGGCATCACCTCCGTCGAGGGAGATTTCTTGGCCGGAGACGTCGTTGAGCTCGTCGGTCCCGATGGGGAGCCCATCGCTCGCGGGCTGGTCAACTTCGACTCCTCGGAGCTTCCGGCGCTGTTGGGCCGCTCCACCAAGGACCTCGCCCGCGAACTCGGGCCCGACTACGAGCGCGAAGTCATTCACCGCGATGACCTCGCCATCTTGCGCCACTAGAATCCATTCATGGACGTTGATCGCGAGGAAGTACTCGACTGTGCCCGGCGCGCCCGCGTGGCCGCGGGGTCACTGCGCCAACTCACCCGCCAGCAAAAGGACCACGCTCTTCGGGTGATGGCTGACTATCTAGTCGCCGCAACGGACTCCCTGGTTGAAGCCAATGCGATCGATGTTGCGAGAGCCACTGCCGATGGCATCTCACCAGCCATCATCGACCGTCTGACTCTCACGCCATCGCGCATCGCCGATATTGCCGACGCCTTGCGTGAGGTCGCGGAGTTGCCCGACCCGATCGGTGAAGTGATTCGCGGCTACACGGTGCCCAATGGTCTGGAGATCCGCCAGATCCGTGTGCCCCTCGGCGTAGTCGGCATGATTTACGAAGCCCGTCCCAATGTGACCGTTGACGCAGCCGGTTTGTCGCTGAAGAGCGGCAACGCGGCGTTGCTGCGCGGCTCCTCGTCTGCCGACTCTTCTAACCGCGCGCTCGTCAATGTGATGCGCAGTGCGCTCGCATCCGTCGGCATCGTCGAAGATGCGGTGCAGTTGGTGCCCGGTGTCACACATGAGTCCGTGAAGTTCTTGATGACCGCCCGTGGGCTGGTCGATGTGTTGATCCCGCGTGGTGGTGAAGGACTCATCCGCACGGTAGTCGAGGGTTCGACGGTTCCGGTCATTGAGACGGGCGTAGGCAATTGCCACGTCTATGTCGATGCAGACGCCGACATCGATAAGGCCATCCGCATCTTGATCAACTCCAAGGCGCAGCGCGTGAGTGTGTGCAATGCAGCCGAGACGCTGCTGGTTCACCGCGACATCGCGGCTACGTTCCTACCTGTCGCAATGGCGGCGATGGGCGAAGCGGGCATCACCGTGCATGGCGATGCGGCCATGATGTCGGCTGCTCAAGCGGCTGGTGTGCCGAACGCTGCGGCTACCGATGAGGACTGGGCAGCGGAGTACTACTCCCTCGACATTGCGGCCCGCGTGGTGGATTCCCTTGACGAGGCACTTGCGCACATTGCCCGTTGGTCCTCAGGCCACACCGAGGCGATCATCACTGACTCCCAATCAGCCGCTCGCGCCTTCGTGGCCGGGGTTGACTCGGCTGCGGTCATGATCAACGCGTCCACCCGCTTCACAGATGGCGGCGAATTCGGCTTCGGCGCCGAAATCGGCATATCCACCCAAAAACTGCACGCCCGAGGACCTATGGGCTTGGCTGAGCTCACCACGAGTACCTATGTCGTGACTGGCGACGGCCACATACGCGGTTAGCGGCTGGGAGGGCTTAGACTGGCCCAGACGGATTGCGAGAGAGGGACGACATGGGCGTGGTTGCGACAGCGGCGGTAGTTCTTTCCGAAAGCAATGTGGCGGAGCAGTCCCAGACCTCACCGTACGTCATTGGCGGCTTTGCCCTCGCAGTCCTCATCGTGGCGCTCATCGTGACCATGATGATCAACGTCGATCGCTGACCAACCCCTGGTGATGAGGGTGGCTGTCGGGATTCTGGGCGGCACATTCGACCCCATCCATCGTGGCCATCTTGAGGCCGCGGCCAGCGTTGCCGATCAGCTGGGCCTTTCTACGATCCTGCTCGTCCCCACAGGTGACCCGTGGCAGAAGACCACCCATGCTTCGCGCGAAGATCGACTGGCGATGACCTCACTGGCGGCAGCGGAGTCCGATGTTTTCACCGTGAGCCGCGTGGACATTGATCGACCAGGGCCGACCTACACTCTCGACACACTGCGAGACCTGCGCGAGCAATATTCCGAAGCCGAACTTTTCTTTATCGTGGGTGCTGATGCACTCGCCGGACTGCCTTCGTGGCGCTCGCCGGAGTTGCTTGCCGAGATGGCGACGTTCGTGGGAGTGACACGTCCGGGGGAGCGGTTTATTGATCCGGATATCGCTGGACTTCAGGTAGTGCGCGTTGACGTGCCAGCGGTCGACGTGTCGTCCACGCAGATTCGCTCACGTGTCGCTGAAGGAGAACCGATCGATGACTTAGTGCCCGAATCGGTCGCTGACTACATCTCAAGTCATCGTCTTTATCGCGAGAGCGAGTGATGAGCCAGCAGCAGCCAATGTCAATGCGAACAACGCCCATTGCCATCGTCGTCGCCATCGCGGTCGTCTTGGCGATGGTTGGGTTGTGGGGATGGTCCAAGCTAGACGGTGGATCCGGGCCGCAACCGGCACCTAACCCCACCACGAGTCCCACTGCTTCTCCGTCGCCGATTCCTGACCCGACGGTTCCGGAGACTTTGTTGTGGCAAGTGCGCAATGACGATTTCATCGCCGTTGACAATCTGCTTATCGGGTCGCCCACCCGTTCGAGTCAGACCGCCCTGATCTACCTCCCCGGCGGGTTGCTTGTAGACGCCGGACCTGCTGGCGAAATGACCTTAGGACGAACCGCGCTGCTGGCAGACACCCTCGCGGCCCCTCGTGCGCTTTCTGGGTTGGTGGGTGTACGGGTGTCAGGTGAGTTCATTCTCGATCGCCTCGGCTTTGCCGGCCTCGTGGATGCTGTTGAAGGCGTATGGATTTGGACTTCGCATGGGCGCACGCGACTCGATGGCCCAGCAGCAGCGGATTATGTTCTTACGCCGATCCCTGGCGAGACAGAGGAAGAGGGCATCGAGCGCTTCAGCGATGTCATGCATTCGATCTTCACCAGGCTCCCCGCTGACATTGAGCAAATGAGACAACTCATCACCAGTCTTGGTGTGAGTGCGCGTAGCACGATCCCGAGTGCTGAGATCGTGGCCATGCTCATGAGCACCCGAGAGTCGGTGCGGGCAGGTGCCTACACCGAATCCATACTTCCCACATCTGTTTTGCGGGCCGGCCCACAACCCATTGATGTGATCCAACAAACGATGTCGCTATTGATGTTGAAGCGAGTACTTCCCGGCTCTGTGCTGTGGCCAGGAGAGTCCGATCCACCCCGAGTCCTCCTGCAAACCGCGGTGACTAATGCTGTCTCGACGCTGAGTGCACGCGATGCAATCGTGGCTGGCGGCTACCAGTGTGTGGGCGGCAGCCGAGTTGCTGATCAGTTCGTCACAAAGGTGCATATCCCGGATCTATCGAGCGCTGCGCGTGAAGTGGGTGTTGGTGTAGCGCAGGCATTGGGTATCTCGGAGATGCAGATCGTCGTGGGCGGCATGACAAATCCCACGGTGGACGCTGAAGTAGTGCTCGGATCGGACTGGAAGGCACCATGACGTGCTCGTGTGAGAGGGTAGAGGTGTGACCGCAGCCCCCGAATCCATCGAAATGGCCATTGCTGCTGCTCGGGCGGCCTCCGACAAACTCGCGACCCAGATCATGGCGCTCGATGTGAGTTCGGCCCTTGCGATCACGGATATCTTCGTACTGTGCTCAGCCGCCAATGATCGTCAGGTGAAGGCAGTCGTTGATGGTGTTGAAGAGCAACTGCACAAACTTGGCTTCAAGCCGCTGCGCCGCGAAGGCGAGGCAGAGCGGCGTTGGGTGTTGCTCGACTACGGCGACATCGTGGTGCATGTGCAGCTCGAAGAAGAGCGCATCCATTACGCACTTGAGCGTTTGTGGCGTGACTGCCCCGTGATCGAATTGCCAGCAGATATCAACAATCCTCCTGCTGCCTGAGGCCCTTAATGCGTCGAATCGTGCTGTGGCGTCATGGGCGTACGTCGTGGAACGCCGAGCGGCGATTCCAAGGCCAGACGGATATCTCCCTCGACGAAGTGGGTCGCGAGCAGGCAGCCAATGCGGCGCGACTACTCACTGGACTTAAGCCCACCGCGATCATCTCCTCAGATCTGGAGCGCGCGGTTGATACGGCGGGCGAACTTTCGGCGCTCACAGGAATTCCGGTGCAGATTGATGTCCGACTGCGGGAGACCTACGCGGGGGACTGGGAAGGCATGGTCTGGGGCGACATTGAGTCGCGCTATGCCAACGACATCGCGCGGTGGGTCAGCGATCCATATCTTCGCCCCGGTGGTGGCGAGACCCGTGTCGAGGTCGCCGAACGGATGATGGCTGCCATTACCGACGCGCTGGCTGACATTGGGCCTGACGGCACTCTGGTGGTCACGACGCATGGTGGAGCGGCTCGCGCGGGTCTTGGCGCGTTGCTTGAACTCCCGCCCGAGCACTGGTCGATTCTCGGTGTGCTCACCAACTGCGCGTGGTCTGTATTGGTGGAGAACACCAGCGGCTACGGGCAGACATGGCGCTTGCAGGAGTACAACGCTGGGACGCTGCCGGAGCCCGCCTTGGGTGATGACCGCTGATGAGAGGCGTTGAGTCTCCGGTATAGTTCTGCGAGTCCTCACGGGGCGGAGAAATCCAACTTGGACGAGGGGCTGTGGCGCAGCTGGTAGCGCACCTGCATGGCATGCAGGGGGTCAGGGGTTCGAGTCCCCTCAGCTCCACGGCAGTGCCGATTCGCTGGGGATTCCCGCGGGTCGGCATTTGCATGTGTGGACCACATGCGCGCCTAGAAGCACTACCTGAAGAAACCTCTTTAAAGAAATCCCTCTGATATCTTGGCCTAGGAGTTTTTCGCGCCTGTTGGAGGGATCGATCGTGAGCGTGGCACAGCAACGTGTGACGGTCGTGGGCTCCCCGCGCACAGGCACTTCACTTCTGCGCGAACTCCTCGAAACCGATCCGACCTGGTCTCTCCAACGGCTCTTCGACGATCGCACACTGCGTACTGGGGCTGATTTCGCGAAGCACATTGAGACGCTTGCTTCTGAATCTGACATGAAATTTGTCTACATCACCCGAGACCCGCGCTACGCGGTGAGCAGTGGGGCCACCGCGTGGCGGACTGGCCGCTTTGTCACTCACCCGGAGCTGCCCGGATGGTGGGGGGAGGCGTGGTCTTTCCCGTTGATTGCGGAGTGGCAAGAGTTAATCGGTCGACCCCTGCATGAAGTGGTTGCCGTCCAATGGCTCTCGCTTGATCGGGATTTGCGTACGGCTCTTGCTGACCTCGACCCCGCGCGCGTGGTGGTCGTGTCGTATGAGGACCTAGTCGCGGACCCACAAGCCGTAGTGGAGTCCATCTCAGAGCGCCTCGGTGTCGCGTGGGCTGGCGAGATTGAAAGCCCGCTGCCGGTCTCTTCGCTCGCAGTCACGCCACCGAACCCACACCGAGAAGTCAACGACCTCGCAGAAGTCCAAGCGGCACTAGAAGCTCACCCCCAAGAGGTGGCTGATTTCTTGGCGTGGGCAGAAGCCGAAGGGTTTTCGTCCTATCGCGCGCCGCTCACTTTTGCGCCCGTGCCCCGCGTCAATGCTGTGACAAAGCCCAGCGATGCCACCGTCTTCAAAAGCGTCCACTCCGGCTCATTCGTCGCGCTGCTTGAGCAATCCAACTCCAGCGTGATTCTGACGACCTACAAGAGCGGTCACGTGATTGTTGCTCGCGCGGTTGACGGCACGCTCGACACCGCCATCACGAGTATGCAGCGCCCGATGGGCATTGCGGTGATGCCCAAGCGACTAGCAATCGGTAGCGCTGATTCGGTTATTTCGTATGCCAATCATCCCAACGCGGCTGCGCAGCTCGGCACGCCTCGGTTGCATGACGCCGTCTTTGTGCCCAAGAACATCGCTTTCACCGGTGACATTGCTATCCACGAAATGGACTACGACAAGGATGGGGAGTTGTGGTTCGTGAACACTCGGTTCTCGTGTCTGTGCACGATGGATATGACGAACTCCTTTAACCCCCGTTGGATTCCATCCTGGATCACCTCTTTGGCGCCTGAGGATCGTTGCCATCTCAATGGTCTGGCGATGGTTGATGGAGTGCCTAAGTACGTGACGGCACTCGCACGCACCGACACCGCCCACGGTTGGAGAGAACACAAGGGCACCTCTGGAGTGATCGTGGATGTCACGAACGACGAGGTCGTCTCTGACGGCATGGCGATGCCGCACTCACCTCGATGGCATGACGGTCAACTGTGGGTGCTGGAGTCGGGCCGAGGCGCCCTAATGCGCGTGGATGTTTCGACAGGTCAACGCACCGAGGTGGCGCGGGTTCCGGGCTTCGCACGAGGGCTCGCGTTTATCGGCCGTTATGCGCTGATTGGTTTGTCACAGGTGCGCGAATCTGTTTTCGCTGGTTTGCCGGTGACCGAGTCAGCGAGCGAGCGCAATTGTGGGGCATGGATCGTCGATATTGATACGGGCAACATTGTTGGCCAATTGAAATTCGATGGTGTTGTTCAAGAAATCTTTGATGTCAAGGTTCTGCACGGATTCAAAGACCCGATTGTCACCTCACCGGGGCAACTCACTAACTCAGCCTTTTCGCTGTCACCGGCAGCAATTGAACTACTCACCCCGCTGCTAGCGGAAACACACTAGGGAGCAATGAAGATGAATAGTGCCAAGCGCAAGCGGAATAGAGTTGCGGGTTTGTCTTTGCTCGCAGTGACGGGGCTTTTTTCTACCTATATGCAGACGCTGCGTGGTTCGTCTGCGTATGCAGCGACTAGTTGCACCGTCACTGTAGGGACTGACAGTGTGGCTACTCCAGCGCCGGGGTCTTTGCGAGCGTGTGTCGACAGCATCGAGTCAGGCGGAACGATCACGTTCAGCGTTCCGTCGGTCACGCTTGTTAGCGATATTGTGAAGAATGGCGTGAGTTTCGAGTTAGATGGCGGAACAAATGGTGTGACTATCAATGGCGGCGGTGACTCTTCGGGCTTCCGAATGTTCCGGGGCAATCTTGCTGATAAGACACTTACGCTGTCAAATGTCACCGTTCAAGATTTTCACTCGGCGGGCGGCTATGGATCTGTGATGTATATCAACGGCAACAATGCCACTCTAAATTTGAACGACGTCACGCTCAAGGACAACTACGGGAGCGTGAGCGGCTCCATCTACTTCTACGATGACGCCACGGCCACCATCACCAATTCGAACTTCACCGACAATGAAGCAGAGAGTGGTGTGTTGGATTTCAGGTTAAGGGCAGATCTCACCATTACTGATTCGTCCTTCACCGGCAATACCTCGGAGGATGATGGAGGGGCTGTGAACGTGGGGTCGGGAGTAGTCACTATCTCCGGCTCAGAATTCACTGGCAACTCGACGGATGGCAACGGCGGAGCGCTCCTCGTAAACAATGGAACTTCGGTGACAGTCACTGACTCCACATTCGAAGAAAACGCCGCTGGTGTTTACTACGACTATGGCGGTGCGATTTACGCGGAAGGCTCTAGCGACATAGTTGTCACAAATTCCACATTTGTTGGAAATAGTGCTTTCTCCGGAGCTGCGATTGACGGAGGAGATGACACGACGATCACCAATTCCTCGTTCGTAGGCAACACGGCATCCTGGGGGATTTTGGACAGCTGGAACCTCACGTTGACTAATGTCACAATCACTGGAAACACATCCGGATCCAACGTCGCGACGGTGACAGCATTTCAAAGTTTGGCGTTGAACTTTACGACTATCGCTGCGAACTCAGCCGAATTCGAGGTGGTGCTGGGTAATTCCAATAAGGTGCTGACAACGAATGCATCGGTTATCTCATCGGCGACCGGTGATGCGTGTAATTTGTCCACCGGCGGAACGGCGGTGGACTCCTTTACTGTTGCGTCTGATTCATCGTGTGGTTTGAGTGGTGTGGGTTCGGTGAACTCTGCAACGGCACCGCAGTTGGCCCTGGGTGCTCCGCAGGTGGTGAAAGTCGCCGGTGTTGATCAGACTGTGATCCCGATGAGTGCTGCGAGCATTCTTGTGACGGGAGCACCGAGCACCGATCTCACGACAGGCGTCACCACTGATCAGGTGGGTGCACCGCGTGGAGTAGCTCCGTATGGCTACACCATCGGCGCGCGCCAATTCGCCCCTGCACCAGATCCAGTCGCGCCACTTTCGCCCATGCGCCCGGGTATAGCGCCGGGCAATGGTGAGGTGAGGGTGTCGGTGGATCGTCGCCCTTCGGGTGATGCACCCTCCCGGTTTCTGGTCACAGCCCTACCTGGTGGTCGTACGTGCGGTTTTGTGTCCACCACTGGTGGTTCGTGCACGGTCAAGGGTCTGAAGAACGGTGGACGTTACCGGTTCACCGCTGTTGCGATTAACGCCTCGGGCACGTCTGCGTCATCGGCTTTGTCTGAAACTGCGCAGCCGGGGCCGGTGAAGCGGCCTTCTGCCCAAACCGTGACTCGCCGTCTCCCTCTGGGTGAATCTGCTCTGACTGTGGGGCGTGTCAGTGCTCAGATGATGGTGGAAGCGAATGCCGGGTCGAACGGCCTCGATATTGCTGGGCCGAGCTTCACCATGGCAATGCATGGCCTTGACGCTCAGGGCAGGCGCATGAGCCTAGGACGCGAGGGAGTTCTTGCGTTGGTCAGCAGCGGAAAGGTTGGGACAAGTGGTGTGGGATTTCTACCGGGTAGCAGCGTGAATGTGTACTTCGACCCAGCGGTGGGTGCAGCAAGCGGAAGTGGAAACCAGGCGATCTTTGTCGGCACAGCCAAGGTCAGAGCCAATGGCACGTTCTCGCTGACAGCCGCAATGCCCAAAGGGTTGACCCGAGGACTCCATGACATCCAGGCCGTTGGGGTGTCACGAGGCAACCTGCTGCGCGCCGTCACTCTTGGCGTGTCCGTCGCGTAGCGCTCTCGTCCTCATTGCTACGGCCGGGCGTTCGTGCTATATTGATGGATATCGATATAAGCCGACTCGGAGGGTTCGCCATGTCACGGGTTCAACTAGCGCTCAATGTTTCTGATCTAGAGGCCTCCATCGAGTTCTATTCGAAGATGTTTGGCGTACAGCCCCACAAGTTGCGCCCCGGCTACGCAAACTTCGCCATCACTGAGCCCCCGCTGAAGCTCGTACTTATCCAGATCTCCGAGAGTGATCGCGGCGTTGGCGTCCAAGGAGCGCTCAATCACCTTGGCGTCGAGGTTGGCTCAGCTGACGAGGTCGAGGCGGGCGCATCACGACTGCGCGATGCCGGACTCGCGACATTCGATGAGAAGGACACGACATGCTGTTACGCGCTGCAGGACAAGGTGTGGGTGCACGATCCGGCGGGCGCACCGTGGGAGATTTACACAGTCAAGGACGAAAACCCTGAAGATGCGCAGCCCGCGACGGCCACTGTGCAACTGATAGCCGATACGGGTGGCGCATGCTGCGCCCCTGGCGTGCCCTGCGGCTGATCCTGCCTCGCACTGCCTAGAGCGCTGACTCGCCACTTTCGCCGGTGCGCACACGGATGACCTGCTCGACGGGCACAACCCAAACCTTGCCGTCGCCAATCTTCTCAGTTCGCGCTGCACGTACGATCGCGTCGATCACTTGCTCGACAACGTCGTCGGACACTACGACTTCGATGCGCACCTTCGGCACAAGATCGACCGTGTATTCCGCACCTCGGTAGACCTCGACGTGGCCACCCTGACGGCCGAAGCCGCTTGCCTCGGAGACAGTGAGGCCATGAATGTCGATCACCTGAAGGGCGGTCTTGACCTCCTCGAGCCGGAATGGCTTGATAACGGCGGTGACGAGCTTCATTTACTCCTCCTCCTGTTTGCGATCGCGTAATGGATGGGACCCCCCGAGGATGCCACCTCCGGCAACGCCGGCGAGGTCATACGCACTTTCTGCGTGCTGTGTCACGTCAAGGCCAGCGATCTCATCATCGCGAGTGGCCCGGAAGCCCATCGTCTTGTCAATGACTTTCGCGATGATCCACGTGACGACGAATGCGTACGCGGCTGTTGCCACACAGGCGAGCGCTTGTTTTCCGAGAAGTTCCGCCCCACCTCCGAAGAACAGCCCATCGCGTCCGGATGTGTTGACGGCAGCAACAGCAAAGAGGCCGATGCCGAGCATGCCGACAATGCCGCCGACACCGTGTACGCCGACGACATCGAGTGAGTCATCGAAGCCGAGTTTGTATTTGCGAGAGACAGCCCACGCGCAGATGATGCCCGCGGCAAGACCGATCGCGAGTGCTCCGAGTGGTGTCACGAATCCACACGCAGGAGTGATCGCGACCGCACCCGAAACAGCCCCGGATGCGATGCCGAGTGTGGTTGCTTTGCCATCGCGCAACTTTTCAAATGCGATCCACGCCAAGGCTCCAGCCGCAGCGGCGATCTGAGTATTGATGAGTGCGGTCGCCGCAGTGCCGTTGACCGCGAGCGCGGAGCCGGCGTTGAACCCCAGCCACCCAAACCACAGCAGGCCTGCGCCCAACAGCACGAGCGGAAGACTGTGCGGTCGCATCGGGTCTTGTCGGAAGCCGACGCGGCGACCGATAACGAGTACGAGCGCCAAAGCCGAAGCGCCGGAGTTGATCTCGACCGCTGTACCGCCCGCGAAGTCGAGCACGCCGAGGCGGTCGCTCATCCAGCCGCCAGAACCACCGTCGAAGAAGAAGGCCCAGTGTGCGAGGGGCGCGTAGACCAGTAGGGCCCAGACTGCAGTGAACACAATCCAGGCACCAAACTTGGTGCGATCAGCAACAGCCCCGGACAAGATCGCGACAGTAACGACCGCGAACATCATCTGGAATGCGGCGAAGGCAAGCAGGGGAATTTCGTGTCCCTCAGGGCCTACCGTGCGATTCAACGCATCGGTGAGTCCGATGTAGGAGAAGTTGCCGATGAGGCCCGCTCCAGCGTCTGTGCCAAACGCGAGTGAGAATCCAACCAGCAGCCACACGATGGTGACAACGCCCATCGCTGAGAAGCTCATCATGATCATGTTGAGCGAGCTCTTGGCTCGTACCATGCCACCGTAGAAGAACGCGAGACCAGGAACCATCAGCATGACCAATGCAGAAGAGATCATCACCCACGCGGTGTCTGCACCATTGATGTTGTCCATATTCCACCTACTCCTAGATAGTCGAACGGGTGCAGACTATTGCCTGCACCCGTTCGCGAACTGTCGTGCCGCAAATACTAGGCCCCAACTCCAAACCAGCCCTGGATCGGCGTCTGCATGAAGTACAGCAGGAAGAGCGCGGCCACGAGCCACATGAGCCAGCCGACCTTCTTAGCCTTGCCAGTGACGGCCATCAGAATCACATAGCTGAGGAATCCCGCACCGATGCCGTTAGCGATCGAGTACGTAAACGGCATGATCACGATGGTGAGGAATGCCGGGATACCGATCGTGTAATCCTTGAAGTCGATGTTACGCGTTTGCGAGAACATCAAGAATCCAACGATGATCAATGCTGGGGCCGCGGCCTCGTATGGCACCGTCGTCACCAGCGGAGCGATGAACATCGCCAGCAGGAACAGCACACCGGTGACGATCGACGCAATACCTGTGCGGGCGCCCTCAGAGATGCCTGAACCCGACTCGATGTAGGCGGTATTGGAAGACGACGAAGTCACGCCGCCGCCAATTGCAGCGAATGAGTCGACTACGAGAATGCCGGTGAGGTGAGGGATGTTGCCCTTCTCGTCCTCGACGCCAGCTTCATGCGCGAGTCCCTGAACTGTGCCCATAGTGTCGAAGAAGTCGCTCAGGATGAGGGCAAAAATCGCCGTGACAGTGGCGATGACGCCAATCAGCTGCCACGAGCCGAACAGATTGAACTGCCAGAAGAGCCCGAGGTCGGGCACAGCGAAAACACTGCTGGGGAGTTTGGGCACATTCAGGCCCCAACCGACAGGGTTAAAGGCATCATCGGCGCCGAACTTCGGACCGACCTTCACGATGCTCTCAATGATCACCGCAAAGATCGTCGTGGCGATGATGCTGATGAGGATTGCGCCCTTCACCTTGCGCACTACCAAGATGATGGTGATCAACAGGCCAAGGCAGAACGTGAGAATTGGCCAGCCCTGCAAGGTGCCGAAGACGCCGAAGGTGATGAGCGGTGTGCCCTTCTGGACGATGCCTGCATCAACGAGGCCGATCAGCACGAGGAACAGGCCAATGCCGGCGCCGACTGCGTACTTCAGCGCTGGTGGCACGCTCTTGAAGATCTTGGTACGGAAACCGGTGAGAACCAGGATCAAGATGATGACGCCCTCAATGACGACGAGGCCCATTGCGTCGGCCCAGGTCATGTTCGGCGCCAACGAGAACGCAACGAATCCGTTCAAGCCGAGACCCGCTGCGATTGCTAGCGGGAATCGTCCGAAGATGCCCATCAGGATCGACAGCACGCCAGCGGCAAGCGCAGTGACGGCGGTGACCATGGTGATGGCCTTGACGACATCGGTGGTGCCACCGATGAAGTTGTTATTGACGTCGAGGGCCGTACCGATGATGAGGGGGTTCAACACGACGATGTACGCCATCGTGAAGAAGGTTGCTAGTCCACCCCGAACCTCGCGGCCGTACGTTGATCCGCGAGCGGTCAAGTGGAAGTAGCGATCAATGCCGGACTTGGGCGCCCCGGCAGGCGCAGCGGGCGGG
>CAINMH010000008.1 GCA_903850745.1 uncultured bacterium | reverse complement strand
GGCGTCAACTTGCCGTCAGGAGTGGGGACGGTCCACAACTTTAGGCCAGCCACCTTTTCTGGCGCGCCACCTTCGTCGGAGTTGACGTGCGCCGAAGCAGCACACACAACTGCTTCCCACGGGCGGCACATCGAGGTGAGCGCAGTGACATTGGCCCCAGTGCCGTTAAAGACTGGGAAGACAGCGGCATGATCACCGAAGTGATGACGGACAATCTCCCGCAGGGCTCCAGTGACGTCGTCGTCGCCGTATGACACCTGATGGGCATCGTTGACGTCACTTATGGCAGTAAGGACGTCGGGGTGGATCCCAGCGTAGTTATCGCTGGCGAATCCCCGCCATGTTCCAGGCTGCATCGCGACCTCCCAATAAGGAGGAGGTTACCGCTCGATCTCGCCGCGGATGAACTGCTCCACGCGCTCACGGCACTCGTCGTCTGCGTACTGCTCAGGCGGCGACTTCATGAAGTAGGACGAAGCGGAGAGAAGTGGGCCACCGATGCCACGGTCCATGCCGATCTTGGCGGCACGGATTGCATCAATGATGACGCCAGCGCTGTTGGGTGAGTCCCACACTTCAAGCTTGTATTCGAGGTTAAGCGGAACATCGCCGAACGCCTTGCCCTCGAGGCGGACGAATGCCCACTTGCGATCATCGAGCCAGGCGACGTAGTCCGAGGGCCCGATGTGAATGTCGCGGGCGGCCATCTTGCGGTCGATCTGCGAGGTGACGGACTGAGTCTTGGAGATCTTCTTTGACTCAAGGCGATCGCGCTCGAGCATGTTCATGAAGTCCATGTTGCCGCCGACATTGAGCTGGTAGGTGCGCTGCACCTCGACACCACGATCTTCGAACAGTTTGGCGAGTACGCGGTGGGTGATGGTTGCACCCACCTGCGACTTGATGTCGTCACCAACAATTGGCACACCGGCCTTGGTGAACTTGTCAGCCCATTCAGGTGTGCCTGCAATGAAGACCGGAAGTGCATTGACAAAGCCAACGCCCGCATCGATTGCACACTGTGCGTAGAAGCGCGCTGCCTGCTCGGATCCCACGGGCAGGTAGCACACCAGCACGTCCACTTTGCGCTCACGGAGCACAGCGACGACATCTACTGGCTCTGCATCGGACTCGGTGATCATCTCGCGGTAGTACTTGCCGAGACCATCAAACGTGTGACCGCGCTGCACCATTAGGCCGGTCGGCGGCACGTCACAGATCTTGATGGTGTTGTTCTCACTGGCGGTGATGGCATGTGCGAGGTCCTGTCCGACCTTCTTCGCATCGACATCAAACGCAGCGACGAACTGCACATCACTGATGTGGTATTTGCCGAACTCAACGTGCATGAGGCCCGGCACGCGGCCAGCTGGATCTGCGTCCTTGTAGTACTCGACACCCTGCACGAGTGAAGATGCACAGTTGCCGACGCCAACGATTGCGACGCGAATCGGGTTCATGACTTGTCCTTCCGAGGTTGGGATCCTGCTTCATCTGTAATCAGATCGGTGAGCCAGCGCACTTCGCGCTCGACTCCTTCTAGACCGTGTTGCTGCATGCGCAGCGTGTATTCGTCGACACGTTCGGTGCCACGAGCAAGTGATGTGCGCAAAGCAGCGAGACGCTCCTCCATGCGTGACCGGCGGCCGAGCAGGATGCGCATGCGCGCCTCAGCCGGGGTGCGTCCGAAGAAGGCCATGTGAGCGTTGAACGCTTCGTCATCCCAGGAGTCCGGGCCAGCATCCGCGACCAAGCGCTCGAATCGGTCCTTGCCATCGGCTGTGAGTGTGTAGACGATCCGGGCTCGTTTGCCCGACATCACGGGTGCCGCCTGATCGCTGGTCGCCTCTTCGGTGATCAGACCGCGGTCGACGAGCTCCTTCAGCGCTGGATAGAGGGAGCCGTACGAAATGGCGCGGATGGGGCCGAGGACCGAAGTCATACGCTTGCGCAACTCGTAGCCATGCAAAGGGGCATCGTGGAGCAGGCCGAGAATGGCCAACTCCAAGACATCACTGCGCTTCGCCACGAGGGTCCTTTCGGGGGGACTAGGCAAACCCAAAGGGCTGCCCGTCCAGATATATCGAAATGATACATCACAGCGATGCCTCGGCGCAGGGACACCGGCCAAGTGGAGGAAGGCGCCTTAAAGCGGGCTGAGGCTGTCAGAATGGAGCATTCCAGCCTGAGGAGTCCCATGAAGCGAGTCATTGCCCTAGCCCTGTCCCTCGTTACTGGGGCTGGACTCGCAATGTCTATGCAGGCGCCGGCCTCAGCCGGGGACGTCCCGCCCATCGTTGTTATTTATGGCGTCGGCAAGTCGGTAGATAAAGGCATCACCCTCATCGCGCAGGTCCCAGGCTCGGGAACGTCCGTGGCAGCAAGTGCCAAGACCGGTCTCAATCTTGCTGCCTCGTCGTCAACGGATGGTCGGGTGGTGGCGTATCTGGCTCTCCGCGGATCCGGGAGCAACGCGGCGGGCTGGGTCCTCATGATTCGCCAGGACGGCGCGCTCCTGCGGCGCACCTTGATCAAGGATGTTGTCATACCTAGCGTTAGTGCAGATGGATCCACCGTTCTTGTAGTGGGTCCGAATGGCTTAAAGGCTTTTGACGTGAAGCGCCAGCGTTGGTCGGCATTTTGTACGGGTTGCCCCACCACGAGCATCTCCAGTGCTGCCATCTCACCAGATCGCCGCAAGGTCGCGATGTCGCATAAGGACGTTGGTATTCAGTACATGGAGATCTATCGCGTCTCTGATGGACGCCGTCTCGCGCGAACCACCATTGAAGGCACATTCGGCAATCCGGCGTGGAATGCAGCCAGCAACACGGTCGCCTATGCGAGCCCGCAGACCACCGGTTCCCTTGTAGGGATACGCACGCTCACCACATCAGGGGTTGTGGCCGACACGAAATTCAAGTCCACCAGTGCGAGCCCGACTGGGCGCGCCGTCAATTATGTGTCCCCGACCTGGATCAATAATGCGGTGTGGGCTATGCGGTTGACGTTCTCCACTGACGGAGATCTGGTTGCGCGCGTTGTTACTGCTGAGAACTGGAACTCAGCACCACGGGCCTTCGGTAGCCCGCTGTATTCGGGTAAAGAGGCTTGGCGAATTGAACTGCTTGCATTCGTAGGCTGGTCCGCGGCCCTTCCTACACCCGCACACTGATCTCGACACTCGCACCTTTGAACCCTTCTTCGCATTAGGCTCTCGGCATGGCCGTTCCGCGCAAGTCAACATTGCGTGGCATCCGTGTGCCGGTCGGCGGCTCCGCTCCCCGCAAGCGTGAGGCGCTCCCGCCCGCTGAGCCGGTTAGTGATCCCAACACTCCGCGCGGTCTTATTGACTACTCCATGCAGCGCCGGGCGACTCTGCGTTCGGTCTTCGGCGGCAATGTCTTCGACGGGCTCAATATCTGCGACGCTGACACCTATCTGGTGCGCGCCGCTCGTTACCACGGAAACCCGACAGGCCGAGTGTGCCCGATCTGTCGCAAGACCGATCTCGATGAAGTGACGTACGCCTTCGGCGAGGAGCTCGGTCACGCCTCCGGATCAGCTATCGATCCCGATGGTCTTCCACAGATGGCGATGCGTTTCGGCGACTTCCGTGTCTACGTGGTCGAGGTGTGCCAAGAGTGCAAATGGAACCACCTCCTGACGTCGTACACACTCGGTGACGGAGTCCCGCGCCGACCACAACCGCGCCCACGCGACCTGGAGGACTTATGAGCACTCCGCCCGTCGTGCCGCCCACGTGGGATGACCCGATGATCGAAGGCGGCAGCCATGTCGTCGGCGGTCCGTTCGGGAGACTGGCGCGCTCGTCACGTCGATGGTGGACTCCAGCGCGCGTGCTGATCATGCTTGCGGGAGTTGCGTATCTCCTTGCCTTGATTCATAACTACCCGTGCATAAGCAACGGTTGGGCATCACCAGATCGCTATGAGCACATGTGTTATTCAGATATCCCACCGTTGTTTAGCATCCGCGACTTCACCGATGGTGCTTTTCCATACCTGAATGCGTTGCCTAACGGTGAGTATCTTGAGTACCCCGTGCTTACGGGCATGTTCATGTGGATTGCCTCTCTGATCACTGTGTGGATCACAAGCCTCAGCCCGCAGATTGGTTCGGCGCAGACATTCTTCGCGGTTAACACGATCTTGCTTCTTCCGTTCTTCATCGCCACAGTCGTTGCGACCGCGGCAACTATGCGCAAGCGACCATGGGACGCTGCGATGGTTGCGCTTGCACCAGGCATCATCCTGTGCGCATTTATTAACTGGGACATGATTCCTGTCGCGTTCACCGCGCTCGCCATGATGTTGTGGGCTCGCAAACATCCGCTCTGGGCTGGCATCCTGCTCGGCCTCGCAATCTCAGCGAAGTTCTATCCGCTGATCCTCTTGGGGCCTTGGTTGCTCTTGGCAATCCGAAGTTCGCGACTCAAGCAGTTCTGGTGGCTGTTACTCGGCACGGTGGCAAGTTGGCTTGTTGTGAACTTGCCGTTCATTCTGGCGAACTTTGATGGCTGGTTCTACTTCTACAAGTTCAGCCAGACGCGTGGACAGGACTTCGGCTCAATTTGGTACGCCAGCAACCTGCTTGGCCTTCCGCCGATTCTGCCGGAGTGGCTAAACACTGTTGCAACTGGAAGCTTCCTCGTGTTGTGCGTCGCAATCGGCGTAATGATCTTTGCAACGCCGCGTCGACCTCGTCTCGCGCAAGTGTTGTTCTTGGTAGTGGCAGCGTTCTGTCTCACCAACAAGGTCTATTCACCGCAATACGTCATGTGGCTTATTCCGCTTGCGGTCATGGCACGCCCACGCTGGCGCGACTTCCTCATCTGGCAGGTCGGTGAAGCTGCGTACTTCGCCGCAGTGTGGTGGTTACTCGCTGGCTATGACGGCGGCAAAGGCCTGACGCAGCAGTGGTACGCCGTCTTTGTATTTGTTCACGTGCTTGCCACAGCGTGGTTCGCAGCGATGGTGATCCGCGACATGTTCAATCCGCGTTTTGATCCGGTACGAACTGATGGTCGCGTGGAAGATCGTGATGATCCAGGGGGTGGATGCTTCGATGGCGCACCTGATCGCATTGCGATGCCGAGTGCGCGGCCCGCAGCCGGTCGCCACGCAGCTCAGGTTTAGGTTAGAGAACTGGCCCAGGGGTCGTTCTCTAAGAGAGGCGTTGTGAATGAGTCGAAGGGGAGCGTCCATACGTCGGGCAAGAGTATGGGCACGATCAGCACGCCGAGGCCCAATGCAACATCCATGTGAAAGTGACCAAGAAGTTCGCTACGACGGGCACCTGTGCTTTCAGCCTCGGAGATCCGCTGTCGGGCGAGCGTCGACTCGACTTTATGGATGATCGCGCGCATACGGTGATTGAATTGGCTTAGACGAGCGATTTCGAGCGCCGTCGATCTCTTCAGGGCGAGATCTGGTCGCTGCAATTCGCGCCATGTCACGGCCTCTGCGATTGACGCGTCAGTTCGTTGCCGGATCTCCTCAAGGAATTGCTGTGATCCCGAGATACCGCGGTGGTGACTCTCATCTGCGGCGGCGAGGAAGAGATCAAACTTTGTGGGATAACGCCGAAACAGAAAACCCTGGCTGACATGGGCTTTGCGACAGATCCGTGCAACCGACGCGGCGTTGTAACCGAACTCTCCGACAGTCTGTGCCGTGGCCTCCAGTAGCCGATCGACGCTCGAATCGCCAGTATCAAATGGCGGTACCCTCAGGTAGTCGGCATTGCAAGGGGGAAGCCGCTTCGATCGGCTTGGATACTGAATCGCCGTGAAGAATCTATTGAACATTGCTCGTGGTTTGGACTGCTTGCGCCAAGGTCGCTGATGTCCGAGCACTAGACCGAATGCCAAGTACGCAATGGCTGCGGACGCAGTTGCTTTCGCTGCTGAGTGCGATGGATTAGGTCTGCACCACGTCGTCAGGAGTTGGGATGTGATGGGTAGCGCGGCGTGTGCGAGTATCGGATCGAACCGCGCCGCTGCGAGTAACTCCACGCTGGCGATGGTCGCTTCGCTCGGGTCGAAGAACTTCATCATTGCCGCAGCAAAAGATTCCGGGGAGCCCTTGGTCGCCTCTAGCCAGGCCGCGGTGAGTAGCTCTTGCAATTGGGGGAAAAGCAGCGAGGTCCAAAGGGCCGCACCCAAGTTCGACTTGTTTGTGAATCGGGCATATACAGCGCCGTGGGTCAGTCCCGCTGCCTCTGCAATTCGAACAGTCGTAGTCGCATCCCAGCCGCGGGTGGCGATGACGTGGACGGCCGCCTCTTGCAAGGCACGTCCGTTGGTGACGAGTTGCCCCGGGCTTAGACGCCCGCCGCCTTCGGATGGAAGTGACAACTTCATTTTACGAGGGTATCTCTCTGGACCGCACCCTCGCTGATTTCCCACCTTGCCTCCAGGGGCGAAGTAAAGATAATATTTTTGAGAGTGATATTAACTTCGCAAAGCATTCGGGTCGCTGAATCGTGGGAGGCTGTTGTGGGAATTGTTTGCGGACGTAAGGGAACTGTCCTAGGTCTGGCTTTATCAATGCTGTTGGGGGCAGGCGCCGTTCTCGTCCACTCAGTGCCAGTTAACGCTGCGACTCGTACAACTCCCACTAACTTCGACATCGCTGCTACATGCACAACGTTCGACGGTACATCGGGCGTGGTCAAAGATGTGATCGTTGGCGACACCATCACAATTACCGACTGGGGAACATGTAATCGTACGAGTACGGTGTTTTGGGACTCAAGCTGGTTTACCTGGAGTGGGGCCACAACGGGAGGCCAGTCACTTCCTCCAGCGCCTGCCGTCCTGACCGTAACGAGCGTAACATCGGGCGTGACAAAGGAAACTCGAGTTGACCGCTTTGGCAGTATGACCAATGCATTCGTCATTGGGGTGACCGGTCTGGTGATCGCTCCAGACGTCCCCATTATCAACTCGATTACTCCAGGCAATCGATCCGTCTCAGTGGACTTCACCGCTGGTGCAGATAACGGAGATCCGATTTTGACCTACGACTACCAGATTGATGGAAATGGCTGGGCGGTTATCAACTCCACGATAAGTCCCTTGGTCATCAGTCAACTCAGCGATGGTTCGAACCAGCCCCTAGCAAATGGCACGACATACTCCATCTCGATCAGGGCCAGGAACTCCTCCGTAAGTGGACCCAACACCACAACGCAGAGTTTCACGCCTAATCCAGTAGCTCCAGGGGCGCCAACGCTCAACTCCTCAACGATCGCCAATCAGTCCACAGACATTGATTTCACAGTGACCGACGACGGAGGGGATGTCGTTACAAACGTCGAATACTCGACTGATAATGGTGCATCTTGGACAACTCCGAGTCCTGCCGTGACAACGAGTCCGATAAGAATTACCGGACTCACGAACGGCACGTCATACGACGTTAAGCTCCGCGCGGTGAACTCCGTTGGGTCAGGCACCGCTTCAGCGGCCCTCTCGCTCGTTCCAGATGGCCTTCCGTCAGCTCCCAGTCTCGTCGGCGCGAGTCCCGCAGACGGTAGGGTTCTGGTTTCCTTCACACCCGGTTCAGATCGCGGAGTTCCAATCAGCAACTACGAATATGAGCTGGACGGCAGCGGAACCTGGACTGCGATCAGCCCAGCCACGTCGTCAAGCCCGGTCACCATCACGGGGCTGACGAACGGCACTACCTACTCCGTGAAACTCCGTGCGGTCAATGCGGTCGGATCGGGTGCCGCCTCAGGCGCTCAGAACGCTACCCCTGCTGGGACACCGGGTGCGCCGACGAACCTCGTCGCGACTAGGTCAGATGGCCAAATCTCCGTTGCTTACACCGCAGCTTCAGGCAATGGCTCGCCGGTGTCCTTTCACGAGTATTCAACCGACGGCGGGATAACCTGGTCGGGCTTATGCCCACCAGCGGCGATGCCGCCGACAATGTGCGGCAACCCGCTCGTGGTGACAAAGGAGTCCGGAGCGCCAAACAATTTGTTGGTCAACGGCACCCCGTATACGGTCTCGATCCGTGGCCGCAATGCCGTTGGTTCCGGCGCATCTGCAGGGGTGACCGCGACTCCGGCAACTTTACCCGCAGTGCCCACTATTGCATCAGTGACACCGGGCAACGGCAAGCTGGTTGTTGACTTCACAGTAGGCAGCGATGGCGGCGCGGCGATTACGGCTGTCGAATGGAGCACCGATGGAAACATATGGAACTCCGGCTCACCTGCGACCACAACGAGTCCGATCACCTTGACGGGACTCACCAACGGTTGGGCCTACACAGTTAGCCTAAGGGCAGTAAACGGTGTCGGTGCCAGTAATGGCTCACCGTTTTCACCTGGACGCCCGGCAAAGCAGGTACCTTCGACTCCGTCTGGAGTGTTGGTCTCGGGTGGCAACTCTTCGGCGAATGTGTCGTTCATCTTGGGTGATGATGGTGGTGATCCGTTGACGAATATTGAGTATTCGATTGATGGTGGCACATCGTGGGTGACGCCGAGTCCGGCGGTGACGTCAAGCCCGCTAGCGATTACTGGTTTGACGAATGGAACCGCCTATAGCGTGAGTATTCGTCCGGTGAACGGTGTGGGCGCAGCGGTTGCGACGTCTCCACTTTCGGCCACGGCGGGCATTCAGGCTCCGAGTCAGGTGACAGGCGTGCTAGCAACTGCCGATAACCAGTCGGCGGTGGTGTCATTTACTGCGCCTGCCGACAATGGTTCGCCGATTTCGTACTATGAGTACTCGATTGATGGTGGGTCGACGTGGACTAGTGGGAGTCCGGCAGTGACGTCAAGCCCATTCACGATCGCGGGTTTGACCAATGGCAATACGTACAGTGTGTCGGTGCGCGCGCTCAATGGGGTGGGGACAGGAATAGCGTCGGCGACGTCTTTGGTGACTCCAGCGGCTCAGGTCCCCTCGACGCCGACTGGGATCAACGTGATTGCTGGAAATCAGTCTGCCACGGTGACGTTCACTGCCGGTGCGGCCAATGGCTCGGCAATTACGAATTACGAGTACTCGACTGATGGTGGGTCGACGTGGGTGGTACCTAGTCCCGCAGTCACTGCGAGCCCATTGATTATCACCGGTCTGACTAACGGCACAACATTTAACGTTGCAATCCGACCGGTAAACGGCATTGGCACGGGCGCTGCGACAAGCAACTCCCCTGTGACTCCGGCGACACAAGTGCCTGCGATACCAGCCTCTGTCAATGTGGCGGCTGGCCATGAGTCCGTGACCGTGACTTTCGGTTTGGGAGACGACGGAGGCGATCCCGTTTCAAATATTGAGTACTCCACAGACGGTGGGGCAACGTGGATTGCGCCAAGCCCTTCCGTCATCTCGAGCCCGCTGTTGATTACTGGTCTCACGAATGGTACGACTTACGCCGTGAGTATCCGGCCGGTCAACGGTGTCGGAGCCAGTGGTCCCACGAGCGCCGCGACAGTTACGCCGGCGGCACAGCTCCCCTCCACCCCGACGGGCGTGAATGTGACTCCGGGAAATAGGTCTGCCACGGTGACTTTCACTGCCGGTGCGGCAAATGGTTCGGCAATCACCAATTATCAGTATTCGACCGATGGTGGGTCGACGTGGATGACGCCGAGTCCGGCCGTTACGTCCAGTCCCCTGATTATCCCAAGTTTGACAAACGGTAATAATTACAGCGTCGCTATCCGAGCAGTCAATAGTGTTGGCGCGGGAATAGCGTCGGCGACGTCTTTGGTGACTCCAGCGGCTCAGGTCCCCTCGACGCCGACTGGGATCAACGTGATTGCTGGAAATCATTCTGCCACGGTGACGTTCACTGCCGGTGCGGCCAATGGTTCGGCAATTACGAATTACGAGTACTCGACTGATGGTGGGTCGACGTGGGTGGTACCGAGTCCCGCAGTCACTGCGAGCCCATTGATTATCACCGGTCTGACTAACGGCACCACCTATAACGTCGTTGTCAGAGCAGTCAATGGTGTCGGAACCAGCACACCTACATCGACCTCCGCCGTCACACCCACTGCACAGGTGCCGGGCTCCCCAACGGGAGTGAATATCACGCCTAGTGCGAAGCAGCTAACAGTCAGCTTCACTTTGGGGAGTGATGGGGGGTCTCCGGTAACAAACATTGAATACTCACTTGATGGTGGGGTCACGTGGGTGACACCAAGTCCGGCTGTGACCTCAAGTCCCTTGGTGATCTCTGGCTTGACGAACGGGACTACCTATCGCGTCGCTCTTCGTCCGATTAATGCGGTTGGCAGTGCAGTCGCATCAAGCAACGTTAGCGCAACTCCGACCGCAACCCCGATCACAATCTCAATCAAGGGACTTCGCTCCGACCGGCTGATCGGCGTGCGTGGAACTACCACCGGAATAGCAACTGGGACTGCCTTGATAGTGCGAATTGATGTTGGTTTCTCTGGAACATACGGGATCGGTGTCGCTGAAGTGCGGGTGCAGGCAGATGGGTCATTCACCTGGAAGAGACTCGTACGGCGAGGATCACCAGCTAAGGTGCGCTTCGAACTTGGGTCCTACCGCTCTAATCGACTGGTGCTGCCCTAGAGGCTTATGTCGATAACCACAGGTGCATGATCTGATGCACCCTTGCCTTTGCGTGCTTCACGATCGACGTAGGCACCTGTCACACAGTCAGTGAGACGGGCGTTGCCGTAGATCAAGTCGATGCGCATTCCCTTGCCCTTCTGGAAGCCAAGGTCGCGGTAGTCCCAGAAGGTGTACGGCTCGCCCTTGAGGGCGCGCGGAATGACCTCGATCAAGCCGATCGCCTCAAGGTCGCGCAGCTTTGCTCGCTCAGGCTCGGTTACATGTGTGGAGTTAGCGAAAGCGCTGATGTCCCATACGTCTGCATCCGTGGGTGCAATGTTGTAGTCACCGATGATGGTGAATGCCTGATCCGGGTTGGCCGCCATTTCTGCGACGGCCATGTCGCGCAGTGCGTCGTACCACTGCAGTTTGTATGTGTAGTGAGCATGATCAACCTCACGACCATTGGGTACGTAGACACTCCACACTCGGATACCGCTGCACGTGGCCCCGATCGCGCGCGGTTCGATTGAGCCCTCGAATTCTGGCTGCGTCGGCAAATTGCGCGTTACATCTTCAAGTCCGACGCGTGAGAGCAACGCGACACCATTCCATCGCCCGTCGCCTAGTGCAGCGATCTCGTAGCCGAGCGCCGCAAACTCTTCGACTGGGACGGCAGTCTCAGCACACTTCAACTCCTGAACAGCAAGCACATCTGGCTGAGCAACCTCAAGCCACTCCAACACGCGCGGCAGCCGCGCTCCGATTGAGTTGACGTTCCACGTCGCAATGCGCACAACGTCAGGCTATCCCTTGAGCGTTGAAGGTTGCCCGCCCGATTGTTCCATTGACAATAAGCGAACTGGGACATAGGTTGAAAATGACGGAAAGGACGGGGACCGTGAAGCGCTTCGGATTCGGTTTAATGGTTGTGGTCGTTATTGGATTACTTGTGCCACTCTCTGATCAATCACCTGTAAGAGGTGCCGAGCCCCCGCCCCTATGTGGCCAACTGGCGAAAGTTTTTCGCGATGAATATGGGGACACCCAGTACACATTTTCTATGCCAAATGGGGGGTTGGTTTCATCTTACGATCCCGCTGTTGACTTGATGGGACCCGAAGGGTCATTGGACGTTGATCGCCTCGATTCAAAGCGCGCTGCGAAACTAGGGCTTGGAACTCGACCGAATGACGCTTCCTTACAGCAGGAATGGCGTGAGGTGGCGGCTGGCATGAGGCATCGAGGAGTAGCTCCTTCTGCCCCCTGCGTTGATCCGCGTGTGCAGGCAACACAATTTACGTCCCATTGGGCAGGGTACGCTGCTCGAGGAGCCGTTCAAGGAAACACTTACTACGGTGTGAGTTCATCGGGCACTATGCCGAACGTCTTTCTAAGCACCTGTAACCAAGAGACAATGACTCAATGGGTAGGTGTTTCTGATACTAATCTTGTACAAGCGGGGTACATCTATTCGCAAAATCCTGGACCGCTAGAGCACTATCCCTTCTATGAGTTTGTTGGCGGGATTTGGGACACGGGTGGTGTGGTGAAGTTGGGCTTCCCAAGTGTGGCGGAAGGGGAGCGGTGGTTTTTCTCAGTCCGTTTAACCTCATCGAATCGATGGACGATCGTACTTTCCAATCTCGACACGGTCGAGACAATGACGTGGGTTGAGTACCATGCATTTGGGGCCCTGGACTATTTGGGTGAAGACGGGGTGTTCATCAGTGAGAGAGTGACTGTCAACGGGTCTCCTACTCAGTACATGGCGCATTCGGTGGCGAGGTTCCGGAATTCGTCGGTTTTTCTGAGCGATGGTTCCGTGCGAAAAATGTCGCAGCAAAGTCCGGATCCATTTGTGATGACTAGCAACGGAGCTTCCTGGGGGACGATTCTTGGATTTCCGAGCAATTTGAATATTGCTGACAGTAACTTTTCGGAAAATTTTAATGCCTGTTCTTAGATGTCGCTTCTGGCGACCACTTGCTGGGTTGATTCTTGTACCGGGAGTTCTCGTGGCTTGCGGTACCTCACAATCTTTATCGTCTTCTGTTGCCACGTGTGGTGCTGGGAATTTGCGGCTTAGCGATAGAGGGCCGGCATTTGGTGAGGAAACTCGCAAGGAGGCCGGCAAGCCCCCGGTTGTTACTGTCCAAGGACGTATCCCCATTGACGCTACGTCGCCCTGCATGTCCGCTGATTGGCAGTTGTTGTTGAACGTCAATGGCGTCGCGATTCCCATTTCGCGCCAGGACAGTCGTCCAGCACCTGTCGGTACCTATCCCGCCGGCGAGCGCTTCACCTTTACTGTCGTGTGGCCGGGGCCGGGGGATCTGAATTCCACGACTGCTGCGACCCTGATAGTCAATGGCGCTGAAATCCCTCTGGAACTCTCTGGCTGGACCAACGGCCCCGTGACTTGGCGTGGGCCCGAGATTCAGTCGAATCGAACCGGCGAGCCAACGCCGTACTCGGGCCTTTCACAACCGCCCTCAGACGCCACCTAAATGCGAACAGCTACGGCTCGAGCCCATTCGTCGGCGGCTCGAATGCCGTCGGCAATCATGGTCGTCGTCACCTCAAATGGTTCGTGGTGGGCGGTTTCACCCGGTTGCACAGTGCGTTCTGCAATCGCAGTGATGGATTTCGCGTCGAGATCAGCGAGTCCAAGATCAGATAGACGTGTGGGGAGTCCCACTTTGCGGCAGAAGTTGATCACCTCAGTAATCTCCGATGCTTCACGACCCTCGACAACGAGTTGCACCAGAAGCCCGAAGGCGACCTTTTCGCCATGGAGATACGCATGTGTGGGCGGCAGTACGGTCAAACCGTTATGCACTGAATGCGCAATGGCAAGTCCGCCGGATTCAAAGCCGAGCCCGGAGAGCAACGTATTCGCCTCGACGACTCTCTCTAGAGCCGGTGTGACGGAGCGGGCGTCAACAGATCGTGCCGCATCGAGCCCGTCTGCGAAGAGGGTGTCTCGACACAACCTTGCAAGTGCACCAGCAGTCAATGTGGGTGCACCGCCTACCTGATTGACGCCATGCGCCTCAATGACTGTGCGCGCTTCGTACCACGTCGCGAGGGCGTCACCCATACCTGAGACGAGATAGCGCCGAGGTGCCCGGGCTACGAGTGTCGTATCGACAAGTACGAGTACGGGATTCGTGGGGTAGAACTGATAGCGGTCCACCGACCCGTCTTCGTTGTACACAACAGACAATGCGCTGCACGGCGCATCACTAGACGCGAGCGTGGGGCAATTGATTGCGGGGACTTGAAGTTGCGCTGCGACTGCACGCGATGTATCGAGTGCCTTACCTCCGCCAGCGCCGATGACCGCCGTCACGCCCGCAGCTCGCCCGGCTTCGACACCGGCGTTGATTTCGGCTTGCGTGCATTCACCGCCGAAGATGTAAGTGACGTAAACAAAGTCGGTGAGTGCCTGTTCCCACAAAGTGCTGAGTTGGTCCGCAGTGCGCTGGCTGGCGAGGAGCAGGACCGGTCCGGAGATCTGTAGATGTGCCAACTGTTCGCCCAGCGCAGCTGTCGCGTCACGCCCCTGAACGTAGCGAGAGGGTGCGCAAAAGATTTCCAGCATCTTGAGGTACCTCTCTACGTGCCTAAGTGTTAATGGATTCTAACAAGTACAGCGCATAGGGGATCCCGGTGAACTGCTCAGAGTCATTCCCGCGTCATCCAAAGTCAAGAGAGATTCCTCTTCGAGAATAACGGCATATGGAATCTCCCCCAGCATCGCCTGCACGACAAATGCAGCCGTGAGTCCATTGACATCGACGACCGCTCCGATATGGAAGAGCGATCGAGTTTCGTCAATGGCGTCATCCGCTCCGGCGCGAAGAACCACCGGCACACTGGGGGCCACCGCGATTGCGGAGATCGCGACCGCAATGTTGTCGCGTTCCTCGCTGCCGGCCGCTACAACTGCAATGGCACGGCTTAGACCCGCACGTCGCAGCATGCGACGTGAAGCGGCATCGCCGACTAGGACGGGAATAGACAAGTCACGTGCGATCACGAGGGAAGGTGCCTGATGGTCACGCTCAATCCCAACCACAGCGATACCGAGGGCTCTGAACTCTTGCGCAAGCCGAAGGCCGACCTGTCCCATTCCGACGACGACGACATGTCCGGCTCGTGGCACGACACGTCTGCCGATGAGCGAAACACGACGCCCCGAGAGGAGGTGCTGGACTATTCCGGCAGCGAATGCGGCGGTGAACCCCATCACCAACAGCGCGGCGACGAAACCCCAGATGAGGTATGCCGGTTCGTTGGGTAGATCAGGCGAACTAATCGTGGCCGTCGTTCGTGCTGCGTCGTACAAAGCTCGGAGCAAAGACTCGTGTCGCAATCCGACGAGAGTGTCGATGATGATCACGAGTATGAGTCCGAGCGCGCCGCCGAGAAGAACCGCCGACCCAGCGTCGTAGGGACGCAGTTGACCGCGCAGGCGACCCCACCATCCCCGCGCACGGATCCGGCTTGGTGTCTCGAATGTTGTGATGCGAGCTCGTCCGTCAACGGGCTTGTCGATTGCTACCCACTCCTCAATCGAGGACGAGGTACTCCGGCGCACAGATGCGTGCTCCGGCGCAATCGCCTCGGCGACAATCGTGGGGACCGCGATTGCCGAAGGTGAAAGCACCACGCAGTTGGGAATGACCGACTCGATTTGTGCTCGAGCAGTTCGGTCGAAGATCGCGACGAAGATCCGGATACCTCGCTGGGCGTGTGCCACGACGAGGCAGTAGCGCAACGCACGGATGTCGTCATGAAGGAGAACTACGACGCCGTCGACTCCAGCAGCCAGTGCCGCCGTGATCTCAGCATCCGTCGGATCATC
This sequence comes from uncultured bacterium, assembly GCA_903850745.1. Taxonomy (GTDB): domain Bacteria; phylum Actinomycetota; class Actinomycetes; order S36-B12; family S36-B12; genus CAINMH01. The sequence goes on along the minus strand of CAINMH010000008.1, from coordinate 17,210 downwards.
GAGGTGGGTGGTGCGGACATCTCGAGACCGCAGCGCGGCGCAGGCCCTTCGGCCGACATCTGTATGCCCGATCACAACAATGTGTTGCATCGGATCCCCTTTCGCACCGTTCCCGCTAAGGCTAGGGGGTCAGTGGATCCCCGATTGGGAAATTGGTCCACTTATCCGGCAGGGTTCGGTCCTGTTCGTGGTTGCTCAGGTAGTCAGGGTTTCAACCCACGACGCGAAGAACTCCCGAATCGCCGGAATCTCTGCTCCGGGTGCAGGCAGGTCCTCATCGCGGTAGTGCTCAAGCTGACGCAGCGCCAACAGCAGATTAGTCACGTCAATTCCTGGATCAATTTCGCGCGCATTCTGGAGGAGTGCGTCCGGCATGCGGTCCCGAGTGAGCGCATAGACGTCGACAAAGTCACGAGGCATAGCGCGATCAAAGAGGGCAAGGAGTTTGCGTGCAGCGAGTTCGTCTAAGGAAAAGGTGGGACCGATAAAGGACATTGTCGGCGTCTGGCAAGGGGACGCATCTAAGGCCAGATCAATGAGCAACTCTTCAGAACCAGAAACGTGTAAACGTACGAATGTGTCGGTGGAATGCAGCGTACGTACGTGCCAACCACGTAGGCGACACAGTTGGGTAAACGCTTGATGCGCACGTTGTACATCCGCTGCTTCAGATGTGAATGCATCAAGATCGGAGGTTGGCCGGCTTGTCAGGCCCTGCGCCAGAAGTGCAAGACCACCTGCGAGAAGAAAAGTCTTGGATTCGGGGAGTTGGAAGAATGCTCGAGCGACTTTCACCTGAAATGGACTGACCGCAGGGATCTGAGACATTGCGTTAGACCAGTGCACGGTCGATGATCGGCTGCCATGCTCGTCGAATGTCTTTGGGCAGGAAGATTTCTGGCCAGGCATCGATGAGAAGCGCACCGTCTACATACGCGGAGATCTCGTCAGGGCCTCCTTCTGCTAGAACCACTTGGTAGGCGAGCAGCCGCTGTTGTGGGTCAGCCAGTGCGCGGGGCGCACTGGCTGACCAATCAACATGTGTTGGCAGTACGACGGTCGCAAAGGCATCGCGTAGCGAAAGCCGTGGCAGGTGATCTGGGACGAAGAAGGGCTTGCCTCGGGAGTCGTGGTGCTCAGTAAAGGTGAGCATGGGGATTGCCTCAAGTTGCTGGCCATTTGCGGCAAGGAGGCGAATAAGAGTCTCCAGGGTGGGGCTGCGGTGCCCGTGCTCGTAGGAAGACAGGGTGGGTCGAGACGTGCCTGCACGCCTGGCGACTTCACTTTGGGAGAGCCCAGAGGTCCGGCGGGCCGCGCTGATCAAGGGTTGCATCAAGACTCCTTAGGTATCTGATCAGATACTACCTTCCAAGACTGACTAGGCCCATTTCGTTGTCCACAGCCGCAGACCACAAGGCGGATTGGGAGATTGGAGCCCCAGCCCGTACGATCGGGCAGTCCCTTAGGGGACACGCTGGTCCGGGCCTAGCCCGTCCCATCACCTCCTGCCCCGGATCGCCCGGGGCCGATGAGTCCGAAGGAGGTCGGTGCTCGCATGCGCCGATACGAAGTTCTGGTCATTCTTGACCCCGATCTCGAAGAGCGCACTGTCGCTCCGAGTCTTGAGACCTTTCTCAACGTGATTCGCCAGGCTGGCGGCAGCGTTGCCAAGGTCGACGTGTGGGGCCGTCGCCGTATGGCGTACGAAATCAACCACAAGGGCGATGGCATCTACGCCGTCCTCGACATCACGGCCACGCCCGCAGCAGTTGCGGAGCTCGACCGTCAGCTCGGCCTTAACGAAGCGGTGATGCGTACCAAGGTCACCCGTCCGGCCGGATCCTGACATGGCGCAGGGCGACATCACCGTCACGGTCGTTGGCAACCTGACCAACGATCCTGAGCTCCGGTTTACGCCGAGTGGTGCAGCTGTCGCTTCCTTCACCGTTGCCTCGAGCCCTCGTGTGCTCGACAAGGCGACGAATGAATGGAAGGACGGCGATCCCGTCTTCATGCGTTGCAGCGTGTGGCGTCAGTACGCCGAGAACGTTGCCGAGTCACTGGCTAAAGGCACGCGCGTCATTGTGACGGGCCGTCTTCGTCAGCGCTCGTACGAAACCCGCGAGGGTGAGAAGCGCACTGTGGTGGAGATGGAGGTCGACGATGTCGGCCCCGCGCTCCGCTACGCGACAGCCAAGGTCAATCGTGTTGCCCGTGAGGGTGGCGGCGGTGCTGGTGGCGGTGGATTCTCTGGCGGCAACGCTGGCGGACCGACTGATGACCCATGGGCAAGTGGTGGCGCGTCCTTCGACGAGCCCCCCTTCTAACCGACTTCGTAAATTTCAAGACTTGGGAGAGATGTAAGTGAAGAAGAACACTCGCGCGGAGGCCATCAAGGCCGCACAGCGCAAGCCGATTAAGCAAAAGGCATGCCCCTTCTGCCGTGAAGACGCAGCGCCTATCGATTACAAGGATCTGCCCATGCTCCGCAAGTACATCTCGGACCGCGGCAAGATCCGCGCCCGTCGTGTGACTGGCGCATGCACGCAGCATCAGCGTGAGATCGCCGTTGCGGTGAAGAATGCGCGCGAAGTTGCGCTGCTTCCCTACGTGTCGACGGCTCGCTAAGAAGGGGATGACGAGATGAAGCTGATTCTGACTGAAGAAGTTCCCAACCTGGGTGCGCCTGGTGACATTGTCGAGGTGAAGGACGGCTACGGCCGCAACTTCCTTCTCCCCCGCGGTTTCGCTATGTCATGGACCAAGGGTGGCGAGAAGCAGGTTGTGCAGATCAAGCGTGCCCGAAAGTCACGCGAGGTCCGCGACCTCGGTCACGCACAGGAGATCAAGGCGGCTCTCGAAGCCACCACGATCACTGTGCCTGCCAAGGCTGGCGATGCAGGCCGTCTCTTCGGCTCGATCACCGCAGCTGATGTCGCTCTTGCAGTGACGAAGTGCGGCGGCCCGGCCGTCGACAAGAAGGCTGTCGAGCTCCGCGGTGCAGTCAAGACCGTGGGCTCGCACAAGGCCTCGATCAAGCTCCACCCGGGTGTTACGGCGTCGGTGACCTTCGAGGTTGTCGCCGTCTAGTCCCACTGCAACGAACAAGGGCCCGTCTGCTTAATTGCGGACGGGCCCTGTTACCTGCCAGGCCGTTCCGCGTGCACGCCAAACGAGGAGAACGCCGCGAGTGAGCAGCATCCAAGCGATCGACCACCACAGTCCTGCGATTCCCCAGCCCATCGCAACAACGAGCCAGATCGCCGGAACGAATGCGATGAGCACGGCTGTCTGGGCGAAGGCCAACCACTTTGTGTCGCCCGCGCCAATCAGAATGCCGTCATATGCAAAGACCGCTCCAGCGAGTGGTTGTTGAATCGCGACGAGGATCAACGCACTCGAAATCAACGCAGCGACTTCTGCATCCTGAGTAAACAACTGTGGCACCCATGGGCGCACAATGAAAATCAAGGCAGTGAGTATAAAACCCAAAACAATCGACATGCGCACAAGCAGATGAGTTAGTGCTCGCGCGGCATCCCGATCAGCTGCACCGAGGACTTTACCGAGAAGTGCCTGACCAGCGATCGCCAACGCGTCGAGTGCGAGAGCAAGTGTGAACCACACTGTTGACGTCACGTGATAAGCGGCGAGAGTCGCATCACCCATGCGTGCGGCGGCTGCAACAGCGATGAGGAATACAGCACGCAGGGCGATGGTACGAATGAAGAGTGGAAAGCCCGTGCGTGCAGATGCCCACACACCAAGAAGATGTGGATGTATTCGCACACCTTCTCGATGTGCCAGGCGCATGAGCAATGCACCGTAGGCAATCAATCCGACTGCTTCCGCGATCGCGGTGCCGACCGCAGATCCGGCAACTCCCCAGTCAAAGACGAGAACGAAGACCAAGACGAGAACTGTGTTGACGCCCACTTGCAGCAGAGTCACAAGCAGCGTCGTGCGAGTGTCCTGGAGTCCGCGCAGCACGCCTACCGCTGCTAGCACACCGAGCATCGCCGGACTCGCGATCGCCATGATGCGCAGGTAGGTGACTGCGTATGTGGCTGCCTCCGGCGATGCCCCGAGCGCATCGACGAGTGGCGGAGCGGCAATGAAGAGTCCGATACCCGCGACGATGCCAATCAGCAACGCGAGTCCGAGTCCATCTATCCCGGCGCTGATGGCCGCGGCTCGGTTGCCGGCGCCGACGTGGCGCGCGACTGAGGAGGTGGTCGCGTAGGCGAGAAAGATGCACAGGCCGACCAGGGTGGCTACGACTGTGCCGGCGACTCCGAGACCGGCAAGGGGGGCCGTGCCGAGGGTACCGACCACCGCAGCATCAATGAGCAGGAAGAGTGGCTGGGCGACCAGCGCCCCGAGGGCCGGAAGCGCGAGACGCAGGATCGCTCGGGTATCAGCGGACACGCGAGTCACATCCGTTCTCCCCAGCATCAGGTGCGGTCAAGAAACATCGTAAAAACTTTTCTTGCACAGGCAGTGAATAGCAAAACCGCAGGTCAAAGGTAGTTTCTAGCAGAAAGGGATTTAACTGTCCCCAAGGTTGTCCCCAACCTATTCACAGCGACTCGCCGCCCATCCACCCCTTTGTCCACAAGGTTATCCACAGGGCTGCGTGACAGGCTCGCCGCCACCCTCTAGCGTCACAGAGTCTGTCAGACCCACGTGTTCAAATCGAGGAGTGAAGGGAAGCTCATGAGCGTCGCCGAACTCCATCCCGCCGAACGTAGTTCCGAGCGTGGCCCCGATCGCCTGCCGCCCCAGGACGTCGCTGCAGAGCAGTCCGTACTAGGCGCGATGCTGCTGAGCAAAGACGCCATCGCAGATGTCGTCGAGGAGCTGCGGCAGGCCGACTTCTACCGGCCCGCGCACGCGACGATTTTCGCCGCGGTCATTGATTTGTACGGCCGTGGCGAGCCGGCTGATCCGGTCACCCTCGCAGCTGAGTTGACCAAGCTCGGCGAGATCACTCGCATCGGTGGTGCTTCCTATCTGCACACCCTCGTCTCGATGGTCCCCACTGCGGCCAACGCTTCGTACTACTCGCGCATCGTGCGCGAACGCGCGATCCTGCGTCGTCTTGTCGAGGCCGGCACCCGCATCGTGCAAATGGGCTACGGCGGCGAAGGCGACGTCGACCAGATGGTCGATCGTGCGCAGGCTGAGGTTTACGACGTCACTGATCGACGCACTAGTGAGGACTACCTCCCGCTGCGCGACTTGATGGATGGCGCACTCACCGAGATCGAAGCGATCTCCAATCGCGGTGGCGAGATGGTCGGTGTGCCCACCGGCTTCGCCGAACTCGATCGGCTCACTAACGGGCTTCATGGCGGTCAGCTCGTCATTGTTGCTGCGCGGCCGGCAGTCGGTAAGTCCACGATGGCCATGGACATCTGTCGCACTGCGAGCATTAAGCATGGACTTACGAGTTGTTTCTTCTCACTAGAGATGGGTCGCAACGAGATCGTCATGCGTCTGCTCGCAGCAGAGGCGACTGTGCCGCTGCAGCACATGCGCAATGGCAGTCTTAGCGATAACGACTGGACCAAGATGGCGACGAAGATGGGCACCGTGAGTGAGGCGCCATTGTTCATCGACGACTCCCCCAATCTCACGATGATGGAGATTCGCGCAAAGTGCCGTCGCCTCAAGCAGCGCCACGATTTACGCCTCGTTGTCGTTGACTACCTGCAGCTGATGACGAGTGGCAAGCGTGTCGAGAGCCGTCAGCAGGAGGTTGCAGAGTTCTCCCGTTCGCTCAAGCTTCTCGCTAAAGAACTCGACGTGCCCGTAGTTGCACTCAGTCAGCTCAACCGTGGGCCTGAGCAGCGCCAGGACAAGAAGCCGATGCTTTCCGATCTGCGCGAGTCCGGATCACTCGAACAAGATGCTGACGTCGTGATCCTGCTGCATCGCGAAGACCTCTACGAAAAGGATTCCCCGCGTGCTGGCGAAGCTGACTTCATTGTTGCCAAGCACCGCAACGGCCCCACCGACACACTGCCCGTCGCCTTCCAGGGCGGCTACAGCCGATTTGTCGATATGGCGCCGATTTAGCAAGTGTCACGTTCGGCTAGTGATAGCGCGGAAGATGTGGAAGCAGTTCTTGAACCGCATTAACAAGTGCTGTCACTGATGCGATGTCTTCCTTGGTGTCTTGTGCGCTTGGTTCTGGGAGCAACGCGCGTGTTGGATATTGATCTTCGCGTCGCTCAGCACGCAGTCGTCGCGCAGTCCGGAGCCACTGGCCGAGGAGATGACCGAACTGTTCGGTGACAGCGTCAAGCGTCGTCGCGTGATGCCCTTCACCGTTGGCTCGCAACCCTTCAGCTTGCAGAATCGCTGCGCAACTGAGTCGCGCCGCATCCCATAAAGGCGACGCGCACTCGGTGTAGTCATGTGCATCGAATGCACGTTGGGCGGATCGCAGCCTTCCTCGGGCGCGCTCAATGTGCACCGCGGCAAGTTGCGTATCGTGTGAGACTCGGACGAGTCGACCTTTGCGAATCATGTCCTCGACCGTGCGGGATTTGCGCGGTTCGACGACCTCACTCACGGAATGACCTCGAGTGTGGTGCTCTCCAGGATCGCTCGCAGGAACGCGTCACTGCGCTCATCCCAGACTTCTTGGGAAACTCGTTGCGCGGATACGGGGACGCCAATGCGAGTGGTCGCACGCTCTGCGGCCTCGAACACGTCGTCGCGATCGACCGAACCAATGACGAGTACATCGATGTCATCGGGCAATCGACCAGGAATGCCGGCGTTGCGTGCTGCCCACGAACCGTAGATGACCACTCGAAGCACGCCTTCGAGGGAACCAAATTCGGTGGCGACGATGCTGGGCACTCCACAGGCGAGCACCGCGAGGTCTCGGACCTTCTGTGCAGATGGGCTATCGGAGAGCGTCGCAAGACGACGATTGCGGCTCGGCGTGATTGAGGCAACCCCGAGGTCTTCGAGCTTGTGGATTTCGCGCGCGACGGTCACCCGAGACGCGCTGGTGTGTGCAGCCAGCTCCTCGATGGAGAGGGGACCGAGGCGGTCGATTAGGGCGACAATCTCGGGTAGGACGCTGCTGGAGAACAGCGAGGTTAGCGGCATGGCGATAGGACGCCCTCGATCTCTCGCCACTTCAGCTCCTCGGACAAGTATGAATTTAAATGAATCATACATAAAAGAGAATATATATATGAATCAAGCCGGTCGAGTCCCGTCACGGATCTCGCCGACGAGTTCCTCCAATACGTCCTCGAGGGCCAGCACACCCAGCGCGGTGTTGTGCTCGTCACGGACGACGGCGAGGTGAGCGCCTGAAGCACGCATGGACGCGAGTGCATCCGCGAGATCCTCGTTGCCCGCAACCGAGACGAGTGGCCGGATCGCGTCGGTAATCGGCTCCGTCGGATCATCAATCTCGAGCAGGTCCTTCAGGTGCACGTACCCCACGAGAGCGCCATCGGCGGCACGCACCGGCAGACGCGAGAAGCCGCTGCTCGCCACAATCTGTTCGACTTCCTCTGCAGTTGCTGTCGAAGGCACCGTACGAAGCTGAGATAGCGGGAGCATGATGCGAGTGACCGGATCATCGTCAAGTTCGAGCACACCCGTCACGAGTTGATGCTCCTCTGTTTCCAGAAGTCCCTCGCGATGGGAGTGCGCAACGAGTGCGGCGACTTCGTCGCGAGTGAACGTACTCGAGACCTCGTCGCGTGCCTTCACGCCAAAGAGCCGCAAAATGACGTTGGCGAGGGCGTTGAAGGACACAATTGCTGGCTTGAGTATCCAAACGATGAGCATCAACGGAGTTGCGAGAATAACCGCTGCACGCTCAGGGCCCGCGAGCGCGATGTTCTTCGGCACCATTTCTCCGTAGACCACGTGTACGAACACGACGAGCATCAATGCGAGTACAAGGGCGATCGGATGTAGTAGTGCCGAAGGCAATTGCATCGCGATAAGAACGGGCTCGATCAGATTGGCGATTGCCGGTTCGGCAATCGCACCAAGTCCGAGGGAGCAAAGAGTGATGCCAAGTTGGGCACCGGCCATCATTACCGAGACATTCTCCATGGCACGTAGAGTTCGGAAGGCAGCCCGTGAGCCAGCTTCTGCACGCGCTTCGACTGCTGTGCGACGTGCTGCGATGAGAGCAAACTCGGCAGCAACAAAGAATGCGTTGAGCAAGACAAGTACGACTCCGATGACGATCCCGGTCCACCCGCTCATGTCGTGAGTTCCGGATCTTCTGGGGTAGCGGAGAGGCGTACTCGATCAACGCGTCGACCTTCCATCCGCACGACACGCAGCGTTACACCGTCGACGTCGACTTCATCACCGAGTGCCGGTACCCGACCCAGCGCGTCAGCAATGAGGCCAGCGAGTGTTTCGTACTCCTCACTCTCCGGTATGACTAAATCTGTGATTTCGTGTGCCTCATCGGGCCTGAGCATCGCTGAGATGACCCATGCACCGTCGTTGAGTTGCTGAGCGCGCGCTTGTGGAAGATCGTGCTCGTCGGCCACCTCACCCACGATTTCTTCGATGAGATCCTCAATGGTGACGATGCCATCACCACCGCCGTACTCATCGATGACCACAGCCATCTGTAGACCTTCACGTCGCAGTGTTTCGAGTAGCGGATCAAGTCCAATGCTGTCGGGCACGAGCACCGGGCTAGACATGATCGAGGTGACTGAAGTTGTGGCACGCTGATCCCGTTGTATGCCAATCGCGTGCTTGATATGTACGACACCGCGCACGTCATCAAGTCCGCGGTCGCCCACGACGGGAAAACGCGAGTGACCTGTCTGGCGACTTGCGTCGAGGACGTCAAGAGCCGTCGCTCCAACGGGAACACTATGCACACGTACACGAGGCACGAGTACGTCGCGTGCAAGTCGATCTCCAAAGGCAAGCGAACGCGTCAGTAACACCGCGGTCTGTTCATCCAATGCGCCTTGTTGCGCTGAGCGGCGCACCAATGCAGTCAGTTCCTCTGGGGAACGCGCGCTTGCAAGCTCCTCTGTTGGTTCAACACCCATGAGCCGCACAGTGGCGTTGGCACTTCCATTCAGAATGCGAATTACTGCCGCAGTTGACTTTGTGAATCCACGCATCGGCCCCGACACCGCCCGAGCCGTCCGCCATGGATCGGCGATCGCAAAATTCTTGGGTACGAGTTCGCCAAACACCATCGTGATCGTGGTCGCGATGATGAGTCCGATGGCAATCGAAATGCCAGGTACGACATCAGCAGGGATTCCCCACGCCGTCAGCGGGCCACTAAGTAATGTGGCGATCGCTGGTTGAGCAAGGAAGCCGATGATCAAATTGGTGATTGTGATGCCAAGTTGTGCACCGGATAACTGAGTAGACAATGAACGCAGCGCATTCAACACTCCGCGAGAACGCCGACTTCCGGCCGCCGCCGACTCCTCGATAGCGGCGCGATCCACCGTGATGAAGGAGAACTCTGCGGCAACAAAGAGAGCGCACGCGACAACCATGAGCAGGCTGATTGCCAACAACAGCCACTCCATGCCGGCTCACTCCTCCTCGAGCACGACTCGACTTTCGTCGATCGCCTCGATCTACAGGCCTCTACCGTACGAGACCTTCGGGTCAAGCCTTTCCTAGGAGGCTTTAGACACGCACCAGCGGTGGAATTCGCGTTCGCATGATTCTCCAAGGTTTGTCCGGGGATTCGCACAGGGCCGACCGTCAGTCTCTATGTAGAGGCGGTCACCATGACTGTCCTGACAATAAGGAGAAGCCATGAAGTACTCATCGCGACTCAGCCGCCTCCAGAAGGTCGGGCTGGTCTCTGTTGGTGTAGTCACGGGTGCGGTTATCGCGGCCACCGGATTTGCGTCAGCTGCTGATAACACCACTACCCCTGCACCCGCATCTCAGTCGCAGCAGAGCGAGGACTCCAACGGGACTACTCAGACCCCAGACCGACCCGGCGCCCCGGATGGTCATGACATGAACCGTCCCGCTGAAGAGCCGCTTACCGGCGACACAGCGACAAAGGTTGAGGCCGCTGTCATGGCGAAGTACCCCGGCGCGACGATCGAGCGTATGGAGAAGGACGCCAATGGTGAAGGCGTCTTCGAAGCGCACATCATCAAGGCTGATGGCACAGATGCCGTTGTTTTCCTCGACACTAGTTTTGCGGTAACCGGCGAGAAAGACTGTGGACCCAATGGCGGACCTCACGGTGGACCGCAGGGTGGCCCAAGGTCCGAAGGACCGGGACACGAAGCGCCAGGACACGAAGCGCCAGGTCATGAGGGACATGGACCGATGGGCGGTCCCGGACATGAGGGACCCGGCCACGGCGGTCCTGGCGGCGAAGACGGTGAAGGCCCGGCCGCACCGAACTCACCAACGCCAAGCACAACAACTCCGAGCGCAAGCACACCCAGCGCCTGACGTTTACAAAAGTTCGGTCCCCCATCGCGTGCGGTGGGGGACCGAACTCTTTTGTGACCCAAAGTGGTTGCTTTGTCGACGTTGACTGCGGAGCAATACCGTGTGCCTAGTGAGTTTGGGCAATGAATTCCGACTAGGACGAAGTTCGGGAGGCACTGGTGGGTGAGTCGATCGACGCAGCAAAATTCCGCGAGGTCTTAGGCCATTTCCCCACGGGTGTCGTCGTGATAACCGCTATCGCACCTGACGGCTCCCCGTTGGGTATGACGGTGGGGTCGTTTACGTCAGTCTCGTTAGATCCTCCACTGGTCGCGTTTCTTCCGGAGAAAAAGTCACGGTCGTGGGCACGGCTCCGCGCTAGTGGTCCCCGTTTTGGCGTCAATGTGCTCGCGCACCATCAAGACGAAGTGAGCGCGAGTGTCGCCTTACGCGAAACTGAGAAGTTCGCCGGGTTCGAGTGGCGGCTTTCGCCGACGGGCTTGCCCGTGGTTTCGGGCTGTGTCGCCTATATCGACTGCACTACAGAGCAAATTGTCGAGGCCGGGGACCACGACATCGTGATCGGTCGGGTGGACCACCTAGCGGTCGAGGCTGGGGGCGACCCGCTCGTGTTCCATGCGGGGGCCTACGGCACCGTGTTCCGCCACCTGCCAAAGTGACTCAGAGTCAAGATATGGGCCACGTCACGCCTTGAATGTGAAACATCCGACCAATTGTTTACCTTCACCACAGATGTTACTTATGGGTAACTTTCCCCGTGATTCCCTCATGTACCTGTGTCATTTGTACCAACTTGGTCTCAGGGTGGGTCAAAGTACTTGACAATCTCCATACGTCCGACGAATGTCTACTTACCACCCGGCAAGCCGTCACTCCGGCGGCTGCACACTTCTGGAGGGTTCTCAATGACTGAAGCACGACCAAACGGGACCGAGTCCCGCCGTCGTCGCGGCATTTGGCTGACTGCAGCCGTCGCGGCATCTGCGGCCCTCGTTCTCGCTGCCTGTGGCAGCTCCGGCGGCGGCAGCAGCAGCACCTCGGCTGCTCCGGCCCCCACCACGAGCGCTGCTCCGACCACGAGCTCTGCTCCCGCACCCGTAGGCGATCCCGTCAAGGTGATGACCATTGCGGACATCAACTCACAGGGCTCCGTCTTCCCCATGATCCACTACACGGCGACAGCCGCGCAGGATTACATCAACAAGAACGGTGGCGTTGGCACGCGTCCGATTCAGGTCATCAATTGTGATGCCCAGGGCACTGCTGAAGGCGTCGCGAACTGCACGCGTCAGGCTGTGCAGGAGAAGGTCGTGGCAGTTGTCGGCTCGTTCGACTTCTTCCCGGATGCCAGCATCGACATTCTCGAGCCCGCCGGCATCGCCTACTTCGGCGCATGCTGCATGCTCGGCACCAATGAGTTCCAGAGCAAGATCGCGTTCCCGCTCGGTTCACATCAGATGTACGGCGTTGGCTTCATCAAGAAGGCTCAGGAGATCGGCTGCAAGAAGGCACATGCCGTCATCATCCAGGGCGCTGAGGGCTTCTTCGGAGTTCTTCAGGCTGCCGCCACCAACATCGGCTTCACCGCATTGGATCCGGAGTTCACGGTTCTTCCTGCGACCGCAACTGACTACGCACCGCAGGTAGCAGAATCGATCAAGGGCGGCACTGACTGCATCCTCGGCGTTGTGACTGAGACGTCGTGGCTTGCATTCATGCCAGCATGGAACGCTGCTGCTCCGCAGGGCGTAACCATCTTCGGACCGCAGGGCAACTTGGACAGCAAGGTGCTCGTCGGCAATGAGGCGACCCTCGAAGGCTCGATCATCGTGGGTGCATACCCCGATATCTCTTGCCCCGCATGGGACAGCTACCGTCAGGCGCTCACTGACACTCAGGCACCTACGACCGAGGACTACAACAGCCTCGGTGGCTTGGGTACATGGACTGCCTACATGGCGTTCAAGCAGCTCGGTGACAAGGTGGGTGTCGGCATTGATGCCGCCACGTTCCTGAAGGCAGCTCCGACTGCTGTCATCAACCTGCCCGGAATGGTCCCCGACGTGAACTTCTCGGAGGACTTCTCTGAGGCACTCGGTGGCGCATTCACCCGCATGTTCAACACCTCGGTCGTGTACTCCACGATCAAGGGTGGCGCAATTGAGCCACTTGGTGCCTGTGACGCGTTCGACAACGTCGGACCGATCATCGCCAGCTAGTTGAACCAGATTTACTAGTTCTACCTCTGTGGGGTCCGGGATTTTCCGGACCCCACAGAGTTCTCTAGGGTAGGTTTGCGATACGAAGTTTTCTCCCTCTCCCGCGCTTATGCGCCCCGAAACTTTTGGAGTAGGTCGACGTGGAAGATCTGATCAGGACCCTGCTCATTGGCCTAGGCGTCGGAGCCATCTATGTGCTCTGCGCGCAGGGCCTCATCACTATCTTCCGTGGGTCAGGTGTCCTTAACCTTGGCCTAGGCGCCATTGGCATGGTCGGCGCCTATGTAGCCTGGACGCTCAACGTCAACAATAAGGTCCCGTTCTGGGCTGTTCTGATTATCGGCGTGACAACATCCGCCCTGATCGGCGTTGTGGTGCAGCTCCTCGTGATGCGCCCACTTCGCAAGCGATCGCCACTCGTTCGAATAATCGCGACTCTGGGTGTGATGCTCACGCTTCAGGCGTTGATTATTCTGATCTTCAACTCGACCATCCGTCAGTGGCCCAGCAATTTCCCGAATAAGCCCGTACCCATCACTGACACGATCAGTATCAACCCCGATCGCTTGATTCTTCTCGGCATCGCAATCATCGTGACCATTCTCTTGTGGCTCTTTTACAAGTACACCCGCTTCGGCCTTGGCACCACAGCCGTTGCTGAGAATGAGACAGTTGCCGCGTCATTGGGGTGGTCACCTAACACCATCGCTGTCCTGAACTGGGCCATTGGTAGTGCGCTCGCAGGCCTCGCGGCAATCCTTATCGTGCAGTCCAATGTCGGCTTGCGCCCGGGCGTCTTCAGCGACCTCGTCCTGGCGGCAACCTCGGTCGCGCTGGTCGCGTCCTTCCGCTCGTTCCCGATTGCCTTGCTGACTGGCCTCGTCATGGGTGTGGTCCAAACCCTTGTGAACTCGTGGATCACCAGCATCGGCGACATTGGCAAAGCGGTTCCGCTCATTTTCATCGTCGTGTGGATGATGGTGCGTGGCCAGGGCATTCCGCAGCGCGACTACATTCTCCAACGCCTTCCATCCGTGGGCCTGGGCAAACTTCGCTGGAACTGGATTGTCCCCGCGCTTGCTCTCCTGCTTGTGGCCATGTGGACTGTCACCCCGCAGTGGTTGAACGCCTACACCGTCACCATGGCGGTTGCAATCATGATCCTGTCGATTGTGGTGTTGACCGGTTATGCGGGTCAGTTGTCGCTAGCGCAGTTTGCGTTAGCCATCTTCGCCGCCTTTGTGGCTGGCAGACTCGCGGCAACCGGTTGGCCATTCCGTAACGAGTCAAATCCGCAATTCGACTACCCGTTCCTTGTGGTGCTTGCCGTCGGCATTATTGCGGTCCTCGTTCTTGGTGCCATATTTGCGATTCCGGCAATTCGCACCCGAGGTATCAGCCTCGCGATTCTGACTCTAGGTCTGGGTACCACCTTGGAACTGGTGTTGTTCAAGAACCAGAACTGGACAGGTGGACTCAACCCCGGAAGCATGCCGCCGCCCTCGATCTTCGGTTGGAACTTCTTGTCCACCTCGCCGGACACTCCGCAGAATTACACGATCGTGGTCATGATCGCCCTCGTACTGATGCTCATCTTGGTCAGCAACGTCCGTCGTGGACGTGTGGGGCGTCGACTGCTGGCCGTGCGAGCAAACGAACGAGCTGCTGCTGCGCTGGGCATCAACGTGCGCAGTGCGAAGCTCTACGCATTCACCATTGCCGCGGGCATCGCGGGTGTCGGCGGTATCTTCTATCTGTTCCGCAACAGCGCCCCCTCGTACGCCGAGTACAGCAACTTCGGATCGATCATCTTGATCGCAGATGCGATGATCGGTGGCATTGGCTACCTCGCCGGATCGGTGCTGGGTGGCACGCTGTTTGACGGCGGGCTCAACAGCCAAACACTGTTGCAACTCGGTGACGTCAAAGCATGGATTCCACTTATCGGCGGCGTCGGTCTGCTCATCATGGTTCTGCTCAACCAGGACGGCATCGCAGCCGAGACTTCGGGTCAGGCAAAGATGGTGAGGGGCTTCCTGAAGACTGGCGGTCCCGTCGGCAAGCGACTCGCGGTTCCTGTTGTTGGATTGTTCCTAGTAGTGGGCATCATTCTCTTCGTCCCGCAGGCTGACTGGGGCAACTTCTGCTGGTTTGCTATCGCCTTGATTCTGTCCTCCACTGCCGTCGGTATGAGGCGGCGCGATTTGGCAGGCTTGGCGACACGAATCATTCTGGGACTACTAACTTTAGGAATCCTTCTCTGGTTGAACGGCCATAAGCCGCCCACCTGGTCCACGAGCTTCCTCATCACCTTGTTCCTCGTCGTGATCATTTCTCAGATGGTCGCCACAATGATTTTGTTGGAGAAGGCTCCGTTCAATCGCAGCTCGATGGTGCGAATTGGCTTGTTCATTCCCATCATTGGTGCCGTCATCCTCTACGCCACTAATGCCTCAACAAACGAAGGTCGCGTCGCATTCACGGCCTACGGCCTAATCCTGTTTGGGCTTGCCGTTTCCGTCTGGGGTGTCCAGCGTGGAGACAAGATCAGCATGGTTCAGGAAGGCATCGCACTTTTGCTTCCGACGCTGCTGGCGGCGATTTTGTATTTCGCCGGTCAGGTTCCCGAAGCAGCTCCATTGCTACTCATGGGTCAAGTGCCGGTGATGGCGATGATCGCTTGGCGCCATCGAGAATTCAATGTGTGGTTGTCGATTCTGGGTATGGCCATTCCGACCGCAGCGTCGTTGGTTTATCTGGGCCTTGAAGATAACAAGATGGCTGTGATTGCAATCTTTGTTGCGCAGTTGACCTATGTGGTGGCAATTATTCGCGCTCGCACCAGCGCGGTCGTGCGCACCGTGATGTTTGTCGTAGGAGAGGCTGTGCTTGGCGCAATCTTCTTCTACGTCCTCACCATGTGGACAGTCTCGGTAGCGATTTTCGTGCTTGCCGTCATCAAGATTGTTCGCACTATCCCTGCAGCCAAGTCCGGTCGCGTGGTCCTCACGATTGTCGCGGTGCTCCTGACGGCCGCGGGTGTGGTCTACGGCGGCATTCAGAGCTCGTGGTTCTTGGCAGGCTTGCTGGCTGTCGGCGCGATTCTCTTCTGGGCATTCGGACGCACGGAACTACCGCCAAATTATGACCTTCCCACACAGATGGGAGAGGTCGAAAAAGTGCGACCGCGCACACTCGAGGCACGCGGCATCACGGTCCGTTATGGCGGTACCACGGCCGTCAATACCGTCGACCTCTTCGTACGTCCGGGTCAGATCACCGGCCTCATCGGACCGAACGGCGCAGGCAAGACGTCATTCATCGATGCAGTCACCGGCTTCACGAAGATCTCCGAAGGAGCAATCCTGCTTGATGGGCAGGATGTCTCGTCTTGGTCGACTACCAAGCGTGCTCGTGCGGGAGTCGGTCGTTCCTTCCAGGCACTCGAGTTGTTTGAAGACTGCTCGGTCATCGATAACCTGAAAGCAGCCAGCGATCCGCGTGACTTCGTGTCGTACCTGAGAGACCTTTTCTATCCAAAGGAAGCAAAACTCACGGCGACTACTATCAGCGCCATTCGTGAGTTTGATCTTGAGGGTGACCTTGGCCGAGGTGTGGACGATCTGTCTTATGGCAAGCGTCGACTTCTTGCGATCGCCCGTGCCGTGGCAGCTCAGCCCAGCGTGCTCTTGCTCGATGAGCCAGCTGCTGGTCTCAACGAGTCGGAGAGTCGCGAACTCGCGAAGCTGGTCAAGCGTCTTGCAGACGATTGGGGCATGGCGATTCTGCTCGTCGAACACGACGTCAACTTCGTTATGTCGGTCTGCAACGAGGTCGTGGTTCTTGACTTCGGTAGCAAGATCAGCCATGGCACACCAAACGAGGTGCGCAACGATCCGGCAGTGATCGCGGCGTACCTAGGCCAAGAAGATCCCGAACAGGCCGCCAATGCGCAGGCAGCGATCAAGTCGGAGGAGCACGCATGAGCAAGAAGGCTTTCGCCGAAAGCGTCAAGGGCACCGTCGTTCTTAAGGCCGACAATATTTCGGTCGGCTACGTCGGTCAGCCTGTCGTTCGTGACCTGAACTTTGAGGTTCAGTCAGGTCAAGTGGTGTGTGTTCTTGGCCCCAATGGTGCTGGCAAGACCACCACGTTGATGGGTCTCTCGGGTGTGCTTCCGATCATGTCGGGATCCGTAGAGATGTTTGGCGAAGTCACTGTTGCTGGCCTACATCGCCGCGCACGCGCCGGATTGTCGTACGTCACTGAAGAGCGTTCCGTTATCAAGTCGATTTCGTTGCGTGACAATATTCGTCTCGCCGGCATTGAGCCACAGGCTGTTCTTGAGTTCTTCCCCGAATTGGAAAAGCGCATCGGAGTCCGTGCCGGTCTGCTTTCCGGTGGAGAGCAGCAGATGCTCACGCTTGGACGTGCCCTCGCCCGTGAGCCGCGACTGCTTCTCGCGGACGAGTTGTCGCTCGGCCTTGCTCCGCTCATCGTGGATCGCCTCTTGAAGGCCGTTCGCGATGC
>CAINMH010000007.1 GCA_903850745.1 uncultured bacterium | reverse complement strand
GGACTTCGCCTACTTCAACGCCGAAGACACGCTGGCAACGATCTACGGCAATACTCTCAAAGTTCCTAGGCGCACGATGGTGCTTGGTGTCGCCTCGAACAACATCTCCTTCCCCGCACTCGTGGGCTTGCCGGGCCTCAAAGGGAAAGTGTTCGACATTCCCGTGGGCAAAGAGGGCATGTTCATGATGTACACATCGAATGGCAACATCACAGCCGGCTGGACGATTCCTGACGGCGTGAAGTTGCCGAGTTTCTCAGATGACTACACGTTCTCGTTTACCCCCGCCACTATCTCGGTATCGCTAAACACCAACCCAGATAAGCTTCAGGCCGCGTTCAGCTTCGCTCAAAACGGCCTGCTCTCCATCTCCGGCAGGTCGGGGAATGTGCGGGATATCGCGGTGAGTGCAAAAATCACTTACGAATTCACAAAGCAGGAGATTAATCTTTCGATATCGGCAAACGGACTCGATGGCAGGTCGGTGTGGCCCAATGTAGTCGGCATCAGCGGTCTAGACCTCAACGGTTTCGCCATCAGCGGCTCTATAAGCACGTCAGGGGTGCCGCTCGGTATTGGTCTTGCTGGCGATGGAGTGCTCAGCGGCAACATGGCGCGGCTCATGAATAACTCAAATTCGTCGGGTGCCGACATCCCCATCAAGTTTGTCGCCAATCTGGTGCTCACAGCGCCGTGTTTCGAGATTGCGATTGGCGACCCCGATGGAACAACGAAGGTGATTGATCTAGGTCCAGGACTCATATCGGCTACCTACGTGCAGATGTATGCCGCGCCTCTCGGTTGCACGGTAGGCACCTACATAGTTCCTGCTGGATTCTCCGTCACTTTCCGCGGTGAGGTCATCGGCGTAGACACCGACGTCTGGATTGCAATCAACACTAACTCGCCTCCATCTCTCAATGGGTCGGCACGAATTGGCACCATCGGCGCCGCGGGCTTCTCACTACGAGACACCAGCGTGGCCTTCGCCCTGGGCGGCATTCAGATGCAGAGCTTTGACCTGACTGGCACGGTGTCGGGCTCGAGCCAAGTGGGCAATAGCACGCTCGGGCTGAAAGCCGAGTTTGGTGGAACCGTGACGATTGACTACCTCAGCGCCGTGAACGCTTCCATTAAGTACGAAAACGTGGAGGCGGATGCCTACTACGGGCTCGGGGGCTGGAAACGCTTTGGGAGTCCGTCGACCTACATCAGCGGCAACAACGTCTGCATCTCCAAGAAGATTTCCGGCAAGACACGCAAAGTCTGCTTGCTCTAAGGCGGCGGTGCGTTCACAGTTCGTCGAGTAGGCCCCAAAGTCCACCCGGCGTGGCACGAGTAGTGCGATGCATCGGTGACACCTTGATGCGTCCGTCGACTACTTCGACCATTCCTAGCAGGCTGAGGTCGCCGAGCAGACGCTCCACGTCGGGCAGTGGCCATTCGAGTGCATCGGCGACTTCTCCGGGGGTCATTGGGTCACTTGACCGCATCACCTCACGCACCACCGTGCGTTGGTCATCGGGGAGGTCAAGGAGGTCGGACATGGTGACCGGCACGTCGCCGCTTTCATTCTGCGCGAGTCGATCGCCTAGCCGATTGAACATACCGTCGGCACTCATGCGAGCTCCGGCATTGCGATGGGCTCGGGCTGGGGACGGCAGACCTGGCACCACAAAGTTCCACCCACGACGATCGATCGAGGTGGGTCATCGCCGAAGACGGTGATGATGAAGGGCATGGCCGCGTGGTGCGTAGCGCAGACGCCGCGCCCACAAAAGCGGCACACGCCGCGGGCGCTCTCCTCGCATTGGGCACACAGCATCAGCGTTTCTCCTCCTCATCGTGCGTCGTGGTGACTTCCCCGAGCCGGGCCCAGAGTCCGGAGGGTATGGATTCGCTGGGTCCATCGTCAGACACCGAATTTTCCAACGAAGCCCAGATTCCTGACTCGGTCGCATCTACCGGCAGGTGCGACCTGAGCCACATCATGCCGAACAATCCGATATCGCGGCGGATCCCGGCGGCTGTGGCTTCAAGTGTCTCGATTTCGGCTGCGCTGGTCCGCCCCGAATGGTGGGCAATGGCCAACCGACGCTGTACTGCCACCAGTTCTTCTGCCTTTGCTGCGGCATCCGAGCCGTAACGCGACTCGAAGGTGTCGAGGATCTCGGCCACGCTCCCCCCGCTGAGCGCTGCCTTCTCACTCGCAGTGGCGCCAGTACGAGAGAGGTCTTCACGCACCCATCGAGCAGAGATCGGATAACCCAAAGCCACGATCGCAGCCGCAATAGCGAGCACTCCCACGCCCGTGGCCGTGACGAGAAGTGCTGGCATCCCCTCAATTTGGGTGAGGCGATTGAAAATGGAGTGGAGAACGATTGCGATGACGAGTCCACCCAGCGGAATCGCGAAACGGGCAACCCATCCTCGACTGAACGACAGGACGATCGCTGCTCCCACGATGGCGGTGCAGCCAGCGTGCATGAGGTTAGTAGACGACACACGTGCCAAAGCCAGACCCAGACCTGCGTCGCTCCCTGCGTTTTGCAGATAGACCCAGTTCTCGCGAATCGCGAAGCCCGTGCCAGCTGCTGCACCAAGGACCGCTCCATCAACAAACCAGGTCACACGGCGTGACAAGCACAGAAACGGCAGGACCACAGCTTTTGAAATTTCTTCAGCGATCGGGGCCCCGAGCACAATGAGCGAGCTCATGCCGAAGGCCGCTGCCCACCAGTCGTTGACGTAAATGATCAGGTAGGTGTCAGCGAAGCCCCAGAGCAAGGCAATAAGAGCTAGGGGCCATAGACGTCGACCGTTGCGCCCAAGAAAGATGATGGCTGCCAGGACCGCCAGCGGCACGACTGTGGCCACGAGCCACTGGGATGTCATCTGTACGCACTCCGTCCAAGGCTCTCACCGGACGGCGTCATAGGAACCACTTTAGCGACCAAATCCAACGCCGAAGCCTAGGAGAGCCACCAGAAGAGAAGTGCCCCTACTTCGGCATCGAAGCCGAGGTAGGGGCACTTCTCTTCATCATGTCGGTCTAGACGAGGACCATCCCGCCGTCGATCATGATGATTTGGCCCGTCATGTAATCGGAATCAGCGGATGCGAGGAACAAAGCCGTGCCAATGATGTCTTCGGGGACGCCCTTGCGGCCGCGAAGATTGGCACCAGAGAATGCGGCGAAAGCCTCACCGATCTCTTTGGTAGTACCGATTTCAACGAGTTCTTCGTCGAGCTTCTTCCACAGCGGCGTGTCCACAACCCCAGGAGCGAATGCGTTACTCGTAATGTTGTGTTCCGCAAGAGCATGAGCCGCAGACTGGTTCAGAGCATTGACCGCAAACTTGCTCGCGCAGTAGGCCGCAAAGTCTGGGTAGCCCTGTCGTCCAGCGATGGAAGAGACGAGGATGAGCTTTCCGCCATGACCCTGCTTGATCATCTGCTTCGCAGCTTCCTGCTGCGTGATGAGAGTACCAAGGCCATTCACATCGAGGGTTGTGCGGAAATTCTCCTCCGTAGTGTCGAGAAAGTGCGCAGGCTTGATCATACCGGCAATGTTGAACATCACGTCAAGCTTGCCGAAGTTCTCAGCGGCTGCGGCAACAGCAGCCGCTACCTCGGAACGCTTGGTGACGTTGCCGGCAACGGCGACGGCACTTCCGCCAGCCACGACGATCTCCTCACGAACAGAATTAGCCGCGTCAATATTCATATCCACGAGGGTGAGGGCAGCGCCCTCCTTCGCACACGCAATCGCGATGGCACGACCGATTCCCATACCGCCGCCGGTCAGCAGAATACTGCGACCTTCAAGTCGACCTGACATTCGTTGTCTCCAATCATAGAAACTGCGGACACTGACATTTCTTTTCCCTATGTCGCCGTCAAAGCGCAAGTTGCATTGACAGATGTCAGTCGGGAGGGCTTGCCTCAGCGGCGTAACACCAATTAGGCCGTTGAGATCGCAACTTTTTTCAGTCGCTTCTTTCGATCCCGTTCGGAGAGTGTCCGAATCAGGTAGTCAAAGAGAAGAACAACAAGCAGGAGCACTCCAGTGAAGAGTTCAGCCACGAAGGCCTTGGCACCCATGCCCGCTAGGCCAGCCGACAAAATGGCAATAATCGCAAAACCGAGGAATACATTGACCATGGTTCCACGGCCACCCGAGAGGCTGATGCCGCCCACTAGTACAACCGCTAGAGCTCCCAACAGCAGACTGCCAAACGCAGTCGGTGAAGCGGAGCCGTTGAGAGCGCTGGTCATGCCTCCGCCGACGGCGCCAAGGCCGCCAGAGATGCCGAAGGCCACCATCATTCCGCGCTTGTAGCGAACGCCAGCAGCAATGGCTTCGTTGCGGGCCCCACCGAGTGCGTAGATTTCTCGGCCCCAGCGCGTATAGGCGAGGAAGATGCCTAGCAGAATGAAGATCACGATGCCAGTGAGAGAAAGAGGCGACAAAAATTTTAGAATGTCGACCCGAAACACGTCGGTGGACTTGACGTCTGAGACGCGGATCGACACACCACTTGTCACCACCCATGTGAGACCTCGGAACAGAATCAAGGTGCCGATAGTGAACACCAAGGAACTAATTCCCAGACGTGCGATTGCCCAGCCTTGCACCATGCCAAGAAGTGTGCCCACGACGATTGCGATGAGCAGTGCGGGAATCAGCCCGATTGGCGAGAGCCAGATGGTGAGCGCCCCGGAAAACGCCGCCATTGAGGCGATGGACAAATCAAACTCCCCAGCAATCATGGTGACTGCGAGGCCGGCTGCTACAACGCCGAGCGGCATGATTCTCTCAATCGACGTCTCCACATGGAAGTTCGGGTAGAGCGCGTACATGGAGGCGATGACGATGGCGAGAACAACGAACTGAAGGAGATACTTCTGGAACCAGCGGCCGACGTCGCTCATCGAGAACCAGCCTTTCGTAGAACATGAAGAATCACGACCAGTGCCACAACGACGATGCCGAGGACAAGTTGCTTGAGGCCATCAGGGACGGAGAGGAGCACCATGATCTGCGCAACGGTCGCGATAAAAAGCGCACCGATCGCTGACTTGATCGGAGAACCATCACCACCGGATACCGCACAGCCTCCGACCAGTACGGCGGCCACGGTATCCAGCGTGAGCGCAGGCAATTGGTCTGCCTGCACGGAGTGAATTTGCGCCGACGCGAGAACGGCCGCAATGCCAAAACCGAAGGACATCAAGATAAAGGCCCAGACGGTGGTGGCACGCGGCGAAATGCCACTGATCTCTGCAGCCGACTTATTGGCGCCAAGAAGAAAAATCTTGCGACCGATCAAGGTGTGCTGGGTAAGGAGCCAGGCAACCGCGGTGAACACAACAAAAACGATGACCGGCAGAGGGATTCCGAAAATCGCGAACGTTGCGAATCCAGCAAGGTCAACCTTCTCAGAGGGTTCGACGAGGGCACCCTTTGTGACCAAAGCTGTGACGCCGTAGATCACCGCTCCGACGGCGAGGGTAACGATCACGGCGTTGAGACCCAGACTAACGATGAAGCCTTGGACCACTCCAGTCACCAAAACGGCCACGATCGTCACCGCCGCGGCGATCCACATGCTCTTCGATGCCTCGCCTACCCATACGTAGACCATCGCGCCGAGAATGACTGTCGGGGTGACGCCGAGTGAGAAAAGATTTCCAGACAGTGTGAGTGCGGTCATGCCTACGGCGCAGATGCCGATAAGTGCGGTCTGCAAGAAGATCGCACGGATCGTGGTGAGCTCGGAGAAGTTCGGGACCAGCAAGGCGGAGATCACGAACAGCAGAACCAGAAGCAAGGGAAGTGCCCAGTTGCGCAAAATGTTCATAGACTTGCGGGTGGCGGCTCGATTTTGGTAGCCGACCGACATGGCTTCAGTAGTTGACATGATTTCTAGTCCTCCCGATGCATGACTTCGCGAACGAGATCAGGCTCTGTCCACTCGCTTGCGGGCTTTATTGTGGTCTGCTTGCCCCGGTAGTAAGTAGCAATAGTGTCGGACAGGCCGAGGATCTCGTTAGTGTCGGAGGAGGCCACGATGATACCCACTCCTGCATCGCTTAAAGCGCGCAATTTCGCGTAGATCTCCGCTCGCGCACCTACGTCCACACCACGAGTCGGTTCCTCAACAAGAAGAACTCGCGGGTGGATGCCGAGCCACTTTCCGAGGGCAACCTTTTGCTGATTACCGCCAGACAAGGTGCCGACAGTGCTGTTGAGGCGGGTGGTATCAATCGTGAAATCGGTAGCGCTACGCAATGCTTCAGAAGACTCTCTACGGGTGCTGACGAACCCTGCCTTCGACACGCTGCCCAGCCAGGGAGACGACAAATTACGACGGATAGAAAGGCCAGCGAAGATCCCATCTCGCTTGCGATCCGGAGAGCAGTACGCCACCCCTGAGACGATGCCTCGGCGGCGGCTGCGCAGGTCCACCGGGGTGCCTTCGAGATTGACCTCTCCGGCAAGAACGTCATTGGTGCCCGCGAGCGCCTGCATGAGTTCCGAGGTGCCGGAGCCGAGCTGTCCGGTGAGCCCAAGGATCTCACCGCGGCGAACCGTGAGATTAACCTCGCCTCGGATTCCGGGGACTTTAAGGTTGCGGGCTTCAAGCAACACCTCGCCGCGGGATCGGGAGCGCTCAGGGTATAGGTGTCCCAACTCCCGGCCGATCATCTTGGCCACTACGGCGTCGACGGTGAGATCAGCGACATTCTCTGCAGGCTGGCTGCGTCCGTTACGGAAGATGGTGACACGGTCCGCGATCTCGAAGACTTCGCCAAGGCGATGGGTAACGTAGATGATGCTACGGCCCTCCGATGCGAGCCGCTTGACCGCGTCGAGTACTCGCGCGATCTCTGCGTCGGAAAGCGCTGCAGTGGGTTCGTCGAAAATAATGATCCTGGCATCCTTCGCCAGCACGCGTGCGATCTCTACCAGCTGCATCTCTGCGACGGAGAGTTTGTCGACTGGAGTATTGGGATCTAGGTCGTCGAGGCCAACACGGGACAGGATTCCCTTGGCATTAACGGTAAGTTTCTTTGGGCTCCACCATGCGGGCGCGCTGTTCTGGCCCAGAACGAGATTCTCTGCCACCGTCATGGAGCCCACTGTGCTGAACTCCTGCTGCACGACGGCGATTCCCGCCTCCTGCGAGGCCCGCACGCTGGTGAGATGAACGACGTCGCCATCGAGGGTGATCTCGCCTTGGTCGGGGACAATGAGTCCGGAGATGACCTTCACGATTGTGCTCTTGCCAGCACCGTTCTCGCCCAGGAGCGCCATGACCTCGCCGGCACGCAACTCGAAGTCAACATCTGCGAGAGCATTAACTGCCCCAAAGGACTTGGTGATGCCCTTCGCCCTGAGGCGCAAGGGGAGTTGGTCGTTCACATGATCCTCCACATTGAGCAATGAATGTGCGAGATGCGTCTTGGTACTGCGTGGCCGGGGCTTGATCGCTCAAGCCCCGGCCACATTAGGTCAAACCCGAGGGTTCAAGCCGACGTATTACTCAGTTGCGGCCTTGCCCATGAGCTTGTAGAAGTCCCAACCCCAGATCATGAACGTGTCAATGTTGGCGGTGGTGACTGACGGGTTCATCATGAACGTGGTGCGCGCCGGGGGAGTCGCCGTTACCACTGGCTTATCCTTGTCCGAAGCGATGGTCACCTCGCCGCCAGCGGACTTGCCGCCGGTCGCGAGGTAGGCCGCAGCCACGTCGACGATGAGGGTGCCCTCGATGACCGGGGACTGAAGGACTGCGGAGTTGATCTTGCCGGCCTTGAGGTTGGCCATCGAGCCGGAGGACGTACCAGTGATGATGAAGACGTCCTTGCCAGGAACCAGACCAGCCTGCTCAGCTGCCTGAACGACACCGTTTGCCATGTCATTGGTCTGAACAGCGATGATGTCGATACCGTCCGAGAGGTACTTCGGAATCACGATGCTGGCGGCCTTGTAGCCACCTTCAGAGGTGAAGCCGTCAGACAGCGGGCTGCCCTCAGTCGCAAGCAGGTTGATGGCGCTGCCAGCAACGTCGGTGTAGCCCTTGGTGCGATCCACACCTGCGGCGTAGTCACCGTTGCCCAGCTGGATCTGAATGACGTTCGGCTTGTCGCCGCCCTTGAACTTGTAGCCTGCGCCAGTCAGTTCAGTGATCTTGTCGAGAGTGTCTTGTCCCGTCTGTGCGCCGATGCCGTAGTCAGACACGCCCGCGTAGCCGATCGCGATGAACTCCTCGGCTGCCGGGTCGATCATCTGGTTCCACTGGAGAACCGGTGCAACCTCAGAGAGGGCGCGGATGGATGCGGTGGCGTTTGCCGCCGATGTCGGCCAGAACAGGATCGCTGCCGCGGTCTCGCCCGTGGCGATCCACTCCTGGACTTGCGAATCCTGCTCGGTCGGATCCCACTGGTTTTCGACGACGCTGATTTCGAATCCGAGAGCAGCAGCTTCGTCCTTCGCTGCCTGAGCAGCAGCCTCGAGGTATACGTTCGAGGTAGAAGGCATGAACACCTTCAGGAGTTGGCCATCTCCGTTGATGCTGCCACCACCTGATGAGGTGGGTGCCGGAGCGCCTGATGAGGTGGGTGCCGGAGCCGGCGCCGACGTCGAACCGGTGGAACCGCCACCAGACGAGCCGCACGCGGCGAGTGCGAGGGCGGCAATAGCGGCGAGGCCGCCAACGAGGCCCCGACGGGTCCCTTTGCCGAATGAATTAATTGCCATACGTGTTTTCCCCTTTGTTTATGCCGGCGAGTCTCGCCTGCGCAAGGTCAAATCGATGGATCGGTTGCAGAACAGATGGTGCTGTGAGACTTAACACACGTCAACAATAACTACCTTTTTGTTTCAAAATCGTAATCAATGCGCTATTCGCATCACAGTTGTACTGTGAAGACTTGCCACAAAACTATGAACGACCGTTAACTTTTGCTGTACACATGGCTACCGGCCAGCAAGCGCCCGCTTCAGGAACTGGATGCCCGGATTTTGCTGGTAACTGAACGGTCATCCCTAAGGACGAACGAGGATCTTGACGTTCTCGTCCTTATTGTTGATCAGCTCCTTGAAGCCCTTTTCGACGATATCCGTGGCCGATATGCGTCCAGTGATGAATTGCTCGACGTTAGTGAGCTTGCCTTCCTGGAGCAGCTTTATAACGGGCGCATGATCGTTGCAGTAAGCGAGAGTGCCCATCAGGTTCACTTCTCTCGCTACAAGACCGAACAGATTGATGTCGGCGTTATGGCTCCAGATGGAGATGTTGACAACATTGCCACCGGACTTTGTCGCGTCGATAGCGGTTTGTAATGCGGAAGAAACCCCTACTGCTTCGAATGAGGCGTCAACGCCCCTCCCACCGGTCAATTCGTGAATGCGCGCCACAACATTTTCCTGGGTGGGGTCGAGCACGAGTGTTGAGCCAGCCGCAATGGCCTTGGCCTTACGAATCGCCGAAATTTCAACTGTGTAGACAGTGTCGACTCCAACGGCGCGCAAGATTGCGGCTACGAATAGGCCAATAGGGCCCGCTCCGACCACGAGTGCGGTCTGACCCGCCTTGATGCCGGAACGCACTATGGCGTGATGAGCAACCGAAAGTGGCTCAACTAAAGCACCGACTTCGGTCGAAAGATTTCCAAGTGGGTGAACGCGCCGTTCTTCAGCAACGCAAAACTCGGCGAAGCCTCCGGACGGACCTGAAAGACCTAAGAATCCCGCTTGGGTGCAGATGTTGTACTGGCCAGCTATGCAGAACTCGCACTCGTTACATACGACATAGGGCTCGACAGAAACCCTGTCTCCGACCTTGACCTTCGTGACGCCTTCTCCAACTTCGGCTACAACGCCTGCGATTTCGTGGCCCATCACGATAGGGAGCTGCATTCCCGTGAGTGGATGGGAGTGGCCAGGTGCCGGGCAGAACATGGGGCCATCGTCATACTCGTGAAGGTCGGTACCGCAGATGCCGGTCCACTCGTTGCGTACCTTGACGTAACCCGGCTTCATCGTGGGCTCGTCGATTTCCTCCGTGCGAATGTCGTGCTGTCCGTAGTACCGAGTAGCTCTCATTGAGTTGATCTCCTTTGACGGTTCCTGTCCAAATCCCGCTCACGGCGGATCCGGCGCGGGGAATCGGTGTTGACGCCAATCGTCGGCCTCGGTCAAGGTGCCAAAGTGTTCCGATGTGAAACGAAACGGGTGGGGCAAAAGCGCCTAAAAATGCACTCAGGATGGGCACGAATACCAGTTCGCCCGATTTTCCAATTGGGGTCGGCACATGGCAAGGAGCGCGGATGTCTCAGCCTTCTCTCACGATTACGCTGCCAGATTTCGTGGTGGCAACTGGAGTTAGTAGCGGCCTTGGTGAGGAATGCGCTCGCCTCCTCACACGAGCCGGCACCAAAGTCGTTGGAGTAGATGTCAATGCTGTCGCTCCCGATCTCGCGGTTTCGAGCAACTTCCAACTGGTTCAGGCGAGTATCACTGAAGACTCAACATGGAATTCTGTGTTAGTTACCTTGGACACGTGGGGCTCAACATCAGCCGATTCACTCGGATTTCTCGGAGTGGCTGCAGTTCTTGATGTCGGCGTTCTTCTTGATGAGACGTTAGAAAATTGGGAACGTGCGTGGCGCGTTAATGTGCTCGGGCACATCCGTGGCTTACAACATGTTCTACCACGCCTCATTCAGGCGAAATTCGGGTCAGTGGTCGTAATTTCCTCGGTCGATGCAAAGTTCGCCGAACAGCAGTTGGCTTCCTACGCCTCATCAAAAGCCGCACTGGAACTCGCCATTAAGACCATCGCATTGGATTACGCACGGACTGGCGTCAACTTCAATATCCTCGCGCCCGGACCTATGCGTGCCGGACTCTTCGAGCGACACCTCGCTTCCGCCGACGACCCGGGAGTTTTTCTCGCAACGCGCACAAAACGGCAACCAGTTGGACGAATCATCGGCGCCGATGAAGTCGCTCATGCAGCGGCATTCCTTCTGAGTCCATCCGCGAGTGCCCTGTTCGGCTCTACTATCACTGCCGATGGCGGTCTGACAGTTGGATTTGACTTTCGAACCGGTGAAGACGGTTCTTCAGCCCGCTAACAGTCTGACGACTCATCTGGCAGACAGGAACGCTGCTGCCCACCAGCCATTGACGTAAGTGATCAGGTAGGTATCAGCGAAGCCCCAGAGCAAAGCAATCCGCGCTCGGGGCCACAGGAGTCGACCGTTGCGCCCAAGAAAGATGATGGCGGCAAGCACGGCCAGCGGCACGATTGTGGCCACGAGCCACTGAGGAGTCACTTTGCGGTGCTCCGATGCGGGCGACTGGCATCGAGCACACTCATGAGAGCACGGTAGCGCCTACTGCTCCACCACATGATCGCGCCAATTAAACGCCCCGCTCATTCACACCAGCGGATTACGTACGCGCAGCTTACAGAAGCGGGCGAAGTTCAACCTTGCGATTGCAGGCCTTCGAGCCCGCGATAGCAAGCTGTCGGGCTACGCCGAGGTTTTCCGCTTCGATAATCCAAAAGCCACTTACGAATTCTGCTGAGTCCAGCAGCGGCCCCTCTGTCACAAGCCCAGCTCCGGCGCGATTGTCTATAGCGATGGCTGTGCTGGGCCCATCGATCCCACAGGCAAATACCCAGTGTCCGTTGGCCTCGAGTGAGTCATTGAATATGTCAATCGCCACTCGCTCATCAGTGTTGGCCGATCGTGCAGTGTCGTCAATGACGGCAAGAAAGAAACGCATAGTGGGGGCTCTCTCTCCTAAGGTTCTCCAGAGCGACACACACAGGTTAGCGCCGAAGAAGTGGAGATCCCTGAGATGGCTGACAACACCTGGCCAAAAACTGGCCCAGCTTCCTATTTCCCCTCCATCGAGAAGAAGTACGGGCGATCGATTGCCGAGTGGCAGGAGATCATCAGCGCCTGCGGCATCGACAAGCATATGGCCATCGTCGGCTACCTAAAGTCAGAGCACGGCATGGGACATGGTCACGCGAATGCACTCGTGGGTTGGACCCTCGCAGGCAATCTAGCGAGCACTTGAATTTCCGGAGCGACGATTCCTGCTCACACTCTTGATGTTGGAGACGACCCACCCCAACTAGGCACTTCAGCGAGCGCGACTGCGCTTGCGAGACTTCACGCGACCAGCTGCAACATTGCGAGCCATTCCGGGGAAGACAAATCCGTGGAATGGCGCGACAGCCCGCCAGTACGCATGGCCCATGAGGCCATGAGGGACGAACGTCGCGCGTTGTCGCACCAGAGTGCCGCCGTCCGCCGTGGGCTCGAGCACAAACTCCAACCACGCCAGACCCGGCATACGCATCTCGGCGCGAAGTCTCAGCAACCTTGGTTCGATCCGCTCTTCAACCCGCCAAAAGTCGACTGCGTCACCAATGAGCAATGTGTTGGGGTCTCTACGTCCCCTGCGCAGGCCCACACCTCCGACAAGTCGATCGATAGTTCCTCGGATCTGCCACAGGAACTGGGCCGCAAACCAGCCGTTATCGCCGCCGATTCGCTCTAGGGACTGCCAGACCTGCTCCGGCGTGAGATCTGATCGCACTTCACGCACATCGGTATAGAGAGTGCCACCTGTCCACTCCGGATCTGTCGGCAACGGATCACTCGGAGCCCCAGGAGTGGATGCATCAGTCCAACGCGAAACTACTTCAGCATTCCGGATTCTCTGCAGAGCAAGGGATACAGCCTGATCAAAACCCACAAGGCCTTCAGGAGGATCCGGGATCCATTGCGCGATGTCATGCTCGTGGCAGATCGCTTCGTGCCGCAAGGATTCGACCAACGGCCGTGCCAAATTCCGCGGAACAGGAGTCACGAGTCCAACCCAATGGCTGGAGAGCTTCGGCGTGAGCACATTGATCGGCAGGATTAGTCGCTTTGCCAGCGAGGCAGCGCGTGCGTATCGCTGCATCATCTCCTGATAGGAGAAGATCTCTGGACCACCGATCTCGAAGGTGCGGTTGACCTCCGGCGGCAGGTTCGCCGCGAGAACGAGATAACGCAATACGTCACGAACGGCGATTGGCTGCACCCGCGCACGAACCCAGCGCGGAGTGACCATCGCCGGAAGTCGCTCAGTGAGATAGCGCAACATCTCGAAGGACGCCGATCCGGAACCAATGATGACTGCGGCGCGCAGTTCTACGGTCGGCACTCCGCTGTCACGCAGAATTTCGCCGACTTCTACTCGAGAACGCATGTGAGCTGACATGTCCGACTTCGCGATCGCAGAAGCAAGGCCGCCCAAATAGACAATGCGTTGAACTCCCGCGCTCTTTGCGGCGACGGCAAACGCGGATGCCATCTGTCTTTCGGCGATTTCTAGATTCCTGCCTTCTTGGAGCGAGTGCAGCAAGTAATACGCCACGTCCACATCACGCATGGCCTCGTCGAGCGCTCCAGAATCAGTCGCGTCCCCACCGACAACCTCTACATTCTCGATCCACGGGTGGTCACGAAGACGCTCAGGATGACGGGCCAAGACGCGCACGGTCCAGCCTGCGTCGAGCAATCTGGGCACAAGGCGACCACCCACATATCCGGATGGTCCAGTCACGAGGCAACGAGGCACGACTACATCGTGCCCGTTGCCGCCCAGAAGCGCGAATCGGGCGGCCGTCGCTCCTTAAATTCCGCGATAAACCGGGTTTCGTTTTTCTGTGAATGCCGTGGACCCTTCAACGGCATCCTCAGTGCGCATGATTCCCAAGAACACCTCGCGCTCCATCTGCAATCCATCTGTAAGGGACATGTCCAGCCCGGCATAGACCGCTGCTTTGGCCGCCTGGACCGCCAGCGGCCCGCGAGACGCAATCGTCTTGGCCATCGCAATTGCAGTGGGCAAAAGTTCATCCTGTGCGACAACTTGATTGACGAGACCCCATTGCAACGCAGTCTGCGCATCAACTGGATCTCCGGTCAGGATTATCTGGAGCGCCTGCCCGAGGCCGACCGCGCGCGGAAGGCGCTGTGTGCCGCCAGCTCCAGGGATGATCGCCCACTTGGTCTCAGCGAGCCCGAAGCTCGCCGTTGTCGACGCGATACGAATATCGCAGGCAAGTGCGAGCTCGGTACCACCTGCGAGCGCATAGCCATTAACTGCAGCAATCTTCGGCTTACCTACGCCTGTCCACGTAATGCCGCCAAGCTCCCAAGCTGGCGACTCCCCAGCGCGTACCTGATCACGAAAAGACGGGATGAGTTTCTTGAGGTCAGCACCTGCACTGAACGCCTTATCGCCCCCACCGGTGAGTACGGCACATCGCAGCGCATCATCGGCCTCAAATCTCGCGAAGGCTTCGGTCAGCATCTGATTGTGCTCAGGGTCCAAACAATTCATGACCTCTGGCCGATCGATGGTGATAACCACGATCGCGCCATCAATGTCGTATCCGATTGCCATGCGGGCCCCTAAGCGACAGTAGGAAGGTTGCGGACGTACCACGCTCGAGCGCGTGGGGTCAGATTGGCGATAAGGACCGCTACAGAAAGGACCAGTTCAACGGCTCCATAGATGTGCAAAAGCGAAAACAGACTGAAGAAGATATTGAGCGCAGCGAGCATCGTGATGGTCATCCCAGCGCCATAGTCACCACGGAGTGCTAACCGCGCAATCCAGACAAAGCCGAAGACAAGCGCAAGATTGAGGGCTCCTTGGAACACCCAGAACCAATCAGAAACTTCACGGCCATAAAACGACTGGTCCTGTGGGTTGACGAGCAGCCAGATGCATACGCCGACTCCTACCGCATAGCCCACCGCCGCTACGAGCATTACGACTGCGGCGAAAGTGACCGCCAGGGGACGCACAGCCGTATCCGTCCTAGACATGTCCACGACTTTAGTCGCCCTCAGGCTTCCTTGTCGTTGAATGCCGCCGTGGTGCTTGGCAAAAACAGGCTCACGAGTGTCCCAACAGCCATGACGCACAACGCCCCGAATACGACCCGGATCCAACTTGGGTAACCGGGATTGATCATGGCGTTGAAGGACACGATTCCGATGATGATCTCGAGCAACACGACCGGTGCGCGCGCCCAGCGTCGCTCTCGCCAGAGGCCGATGGAACACCAGACGAGCGCAGCTCCGATGAGGCCGATGATCACAATCAGCACCGTCTCGGCTGCGCCATTAGAGACGTCTGCCGGTCCGGTCGCACCCACACGAATGGCCTCTTCAATGAGAAACACCGCGTACGCCGCTGCTACGAGTCCTTGCACCGCAGCTGCAGGTGCCGCGACGAGCAATCCGCGGGCCGAGGGCGGGGATTTAGGCATAGTGGCAGCCTAGTCCCGGCTACTCTGGCCCTCGTGCGCGGAATCCTCGTGGTCAACCCCCGCGCAACGACCACGTCACCACGAGTTACGGACGTCCTGGTGCGCGCATTGGCCGGATCAGTAGACCTCGAGGTGGTGACTACGGCGAGACAAGGTCACGCACGCGAATTGGGCCGCCGCGCCCGCGATGAAAAGCTTGATGTGATCATCACCCTCGGTGGCGATGGGACCATCAACGAAACCGTCAACGGAATACTCTCTCGAGGTCCGGCGCCCGACGGACCGATTCTTGCAACGGTGCCTGGGGGCAGTGCGAACGTGTTTGCCCGGGCACTTGGCTTACCAGCAGACCCCGTCGAGGCCACCGGCTGCATCCTCGAGGCGCTCAGGAATGGCAGGACCCGAAATGTGGGTCTTGGCACCTTGACCATGCCCGGTGAACTCCCCCGCTGGTTTCTCGCTAACGCCGGAGTCGGGCTGGACGCCGAGATCATCCACGCGATGGAAGACGAGCGAAGTTCCGGCATCGCGGCGACTCCCGGCCGCTATGTACGCCTTACCTTGCGGGAGTACTTCCGGCGGACTGATCGACGCAGAGCCGCGCTGCGCATCATGCGTAACGGGCAGCAGGACATTGATGGAGTCTTTCTTGCCATCGTGCAGAACACCTCACCATGGACCTACCTCGGCTCTCGGCCGCTCAACCCATGCCCAGATGCCTCTTTCGACACTGGCCTAGACGTGCTTGCCTGGCGAGATCTCGGCGTGTTCACGACCCTGAACGCCTTCGCACGCATGGCAACTACGTCTGGAGGCGCGACTACCCGCTCTTTGGCTCTCCTCCATGACCAGCCAGCCTTCGAGGTTCGGGCGCGCCGTCCGGTGGCGGTCCAAGCGGACGGGGAGGCCCTAGGACTCGCCCAGGCGGTCGCCTTCGCATCCCATCCGGCGGTGCTCAAGATCGCCGTTTAACGTTCCAAACCCCGAAAATCGGCCGCTTTGGGTGTGAGGCCACTAACAATGGGGCACTAATCAAGGCTTCAACCTTGTGGCGAGCCCATTTGTCTGACACTCTTGACACTGGTTTCGCGCACCATTACGTGGGGCCAGACCCCGACCGACTCGAAACACCCCTTGGGCCGGCGGGTTAATGTGAAACAATGCACAAGCACTTTACCCAAGTGCCTACTGAGGAGGACTCATGGACTGGCGCCACCGGGCTGCCTGCCGTGACGAAGATCCGGAATTGTTCTTCCCGATCGGCAATACCGGCCCCGCGCTGGTGCAGATCGAGGACGCCAAGGCCGTGTGTCGGAGTTGCGAAGTAGTGGAGGACTGCCTCCGCTGGGCACTCGAATCTGGCCAGGACGCCGGGGTCTGGGGCGGCCTCTCCGAGGATGAGCGTCGCGCTCTCAAGCGTCGCAACGCGCGCATGCGTGCGCGTACGACTGCCTGAAATTCCTACACCGGCACCCTCAGCTTCACCAGAAGGCCCGATCCTCCGGGCGCATCGCCTATTTCCACGCTTCCCTTGAGTTCGTCATTGACGAGGGTCTGCACGATCTGCAATCCGAGTCCCGGCGTGATGTCACTAGCTACGCCCGAACCATCGTCGGTGATTGTCACCACGACCTCGCCTGTCGCTCGCGAACAATTGAGCACAACGCGGCTCGCACTGGCATGTTCCAGCGCGTTATCGACAACCTCGGACAGTGCCATAGCAAGAGGTGCCGCCAACTCAACGGGCAGATTGCCCACTTCTCCTTCGCAGACAATTTGCGTTGCAGGTCCGTCTCCGGCATGTGCGGGGGCAAGTTCGCGGACCAGTCCGATAACGCGAGCTACCACTTCGTCAAAGGACACGGTGTCACCGGGCTCATGCGCGAGCATGTCGTGGACTACGGCGACAGAAGCAACACGGCGAACTGCCTCTGCGAGAGCAAGCTGGGCTTCTGGAGCCGTGACTCGGCGGGCCTGCAATCGAAGTAGGGCTGCCACAGTTTGCAAATTGTTTTTAACCCGATGGTGGATCTCGCGGATGCTCGCTTCCTTAGTGAGCAAAGCCCGATCACGCCGGCGCAGCTCAGTCACATCGCGGACAAGGACCATCGCGCCACTGTCGTGTCGCTGACGCATGAGTGGGAAGCCAACCGCCGTCATCGAACCCGAAGCGTTTTCGAGTTCTACGCTGCCCGCTGCTCGTCCGCCGAGTACAAGGCCGATGGATTCATCAACAGGTCCCGGTCGATGAGACAGCCTCGTGCCCGTGACAGCGAGGTTCACCCCCACGAGATCGGTTGCCAGGCCGAGTCGACGAAAGACAGATTGCGCATTCGGGCTCGCGTAGGAGACTTTGCCATCGGCATCGAGTCGAATGAACCCATCACCAACCCGCGGCGCTGAAGACGCGGTAGCCGTGGCACCCGCGTAGGGAAATTCGCCATCGCACACCATGTTGAACAGGTCCTCGGCGGCCGCGAGGTACACCTCCTCGACCGAGCCGGTGACTCGCGGCGCACGATTGGCAATGACCTCACGTGTGACGATTCCGATGACCTTGCCTTCGCGACGAACTGGGTATGCCTCAGGTGCCGTTGGAATGTCCTGCGGTGCCACATGACTTGTGACGGGACGACCCAATGAACCCGCGCGGTCCAACTCTGTACGCTGACCGCGCGGAACAAAAACACCCACGATGTCCTGCGGGACAGCTGTCGCGGCAGTTGCCGGGCGAACAAGTGCAGCTGCGACATAGCCGGCCTCGTTCCACGTAGGAAGCCACAGGACAAGGTCGGATAATGCCAGGTCGGCGAGCAAGCCCCATGAGCCTACGAGCGAGTGCAGATGATCGACATCGGCTTCGCTGAGGTCTGTTCGCTCCTGTGCGAGGTGCGCTAATCCCGCCACATGAGCAGACTACGCCTTGCTTACCCCACAACCGTGCAGGAAGCCCGCGTCACGCCACAATGAGGTCGTGAAGGTCCGTGAGATTGAAGAATCCGAGTTCGAAGCCGTAGCTAAATTGCGCGTAGACGCATTCTTAGCCGCTGGGATGGTGAAAGACCGCGAGACCCCCTACGCCCAATGTCTGCGCACCGTTCCCGACCACGCCCAGCATGGTCACGTCCTCGTCGCGTATGAAGACGAAAAACTCGTGGGCACGGTGACCATTGCACCGCCCGGTTCACCGCATGCAGACATCGCTGTGGCGGGTGAGTGGGAAGTCCGCTTTCTTGCAGTGGCTGTCGATGCATGGGGTACTGGCGTGGGAGACGCACTGATGGCTTCGTGCAATGAACTCGCTCGCACAGCGGGAGTTCACAATCTGGCCCTAAGCGTGATCTCAGACAATGCTGCTGCTCATCAGCTCTATGCGCGCCTTGGGTTCATTCGAGAACCCAACCGAGACTTCAGCCCGACGGCAGAAGTCCTACTTGAGGTGTACACGCGCCCGGTGAACTAGTTGTGCAGCGAGCGCTCAGTCGAGCACAACCAGCACGTCACCTTCATGAACGACATCGCCCTCGGTGACGCAGACTTCAGTAACGGTCCCTGCCGCATCAGCGAGAACCGGGATTTCCATTTTCATGGACTCCAGAATGACCAGTGCCTCGCCAGCGACGACAGGGGCGCCAGCTACAACGAGGACCTTGAAGACCGAAGCAACCATCTCGGCCTTGACTTCGATCGCCACAGATTAGGAGTTAGGACGCTTGCCGTGGTTGGCGCCGCTCTTCTTGCGGTCCTTCTTCTTACGGCCACGCTTGCTCATGGGTCCTCCTCAGTTCGTGAGGTCCTATGGTCGCACATGTCTCATTCAGGCTGGATCTTCGGTGCGGTAGGTGACTCGAAACTCCCGGATCTGAGCAACGATCGAGATTCGTAGGGTCTCTGGCGCTTGCTCCTGGCAACAGGACCGGCTCAGGAGCGCCTTGACCGCCTGCTCAAGTCCGTAGTGCCGCAGACACGGTGGGCATACCTCGAGGTGCTGACGAACCACGAGCACCCGCACTTCGTCCATCTCGCCATTAAGAAACTCATAGACCTGATCGAGAACATCAAGACACGGATCGAATGAATTGATCTGGTTCATTCACTCTCACCGCCAGACACACCTACTGGGATGAAGCCATGTTCGACTGCGTAGTCCTCAAGTAGCGCACGAAGCATCTTGCGGCCACGGTGTAGTCGCGACATAACGGTGCCGAGGGGAGTCTCCATCATCTCCGCGATGTCTTTATATGGGAAACCTTCGACATCGGCGTAGTAGACGGCCATACGGAACTCCGGTGGAAGTTCTTGGAGCGCCCGCTTGACTTCGCTGTCGGGAAGGCGGTCGAGTGCCTCTGCCTCTGCAGAGCGCAATTGGCCCGTGGCATACGCCTGCGTGTGCACCATCTGCCAGTCATCAAGTTCGTCGGTGCCCGTGAAGTGCGGCTCGCGCTGCTTGCGTCGATAGGTGTTGATGTAGGAGTTGGTCAGAATGCGAAAGAGCCACGCCTTGAGATTGGTACCCTCCTGAAACTGATGGAAGGCTGCGAATGCCTTGAGGTAGGTCTCCTGGACAAGATCTTCAGCGTCGGCCGGATTGCGCGTCATTCGCAGGGCAGCGCCGTACAACGAATCTAGGAATACGAGTGCGTCGCGCTCAAACCGCGACTCAAGGTCGTCGGCGGCGCGATCGTCCGTCTGCTCGTCCATCACACACGAGCCTAACCCGCAGGTGCCCATGACGGCTTAAACGTGCCGGACTGGTCAATCCATTCCCGCAGGGACCGGGATCAGAAGTTCCGGGCCATTGTTTCGGGAGTTATTGACCGCCATGGAGACCGGTTCGGCAACCAGGTCCCCCTCGGCAACCACCCCAAGGAGGTCAATAGCCCCTGCCCCGTCCCACGACGGGTCGAGCCACCTGCTCCAGAGCGGCTTAGGGACCATGACCGGCATTCGGTCATGGATGGTGGCCAACTGCGGAATGGCTTCGGTCGTAAGCACAGCCGCAGTCAACTGCCATGGCGCCTCGTCCCCCGCCGTGCGGTCGCGCCACCACTCCAACAATCCAGCAATGGCCAAGCTCGAACCATCGGCTGCGTGAATGAAGAACGGTTGTTTCACCGGTTTGCCTTTGGCGTTGAGCTGTTCGGAGGTGTACCACTCGTAATACCCCTCAGCTGGGATGAGGCATCGTCGCTTCGCGTACGCCTGCCGGAAGGCTGGCTTTTCCGCCGCCGTCTCCATTCGCGCGTTATTCATGCGTGCTCCAATAGACGGATCCTTGGCCCACGTTGGGATGAGACCCCAGCGCGCAATGAGCATTTCGCGGGTGAGCGGGGCTACATCGGATGCTGCCCGGTCACGGATCACATAGATGTCCTTCGTGGGGGCGACGTTGTAATCAGCCGGAAGATCACGCTCAGGACCCTCCTGAACCTCGAACTCCGCAACGATGGCCGACGGGTCCCGTGATGCCGCATAGCGTCCGCACATGGCACCAGAATGCCGGATACCCTGAAGTAGTGACCCTGTGGCCGGCCCCATTCTCAGATGGTCCCGTTGTGGCGACCATTGCCGTCCCCGGTTCCAAGTCGATCACCAATCGGGCATTGATCCTTGCGGCACTCGCGGATGGGCCGTCCGTGATTCGCAACGTCCTGCAGGCGCGAGACACGGCATTGATGATTAGCGCCCTCACCACACTCGGGGCGCAGATCAATGTGCGGTCGGGTTCTGATTACGACGTCGTGCCGCAACCACTATCCGGACCAGCCGTAATCGACGTCGGGCTCGCCGGGACTGTAATGCGATTTATGCCTCCGATAGCCGCACTCGCCCAGGGCGACATTGCGTTCGACGGCGACGAGCGCGCCCGAGTGCGGCCGATGTTGACCATCATCCAGGCCCTTCGTCAACTTGGCGTCGACGTATCCGATGGTGGACTAGGCACACTTCCGTTCACTGTCCGTGGCCAAGGAAGCGTCCGCGGCGGCGATGTAGTCATCGATGCCTCCTCGTCGAGTCAATTCGTGAGCGCGCTCCTGCTTTCCGGCGCCCGCTTCGACGAAGGCGTCCGCATTCGTCATGAAGGGACAACTCTTCCATCGTTACCACACATCGACATGACAGTGACGATGCTTCGAGAGTGTGGGGTTCACGTTGACTGCGACACCGAAGATCCCAGAAGCGCATCGTGGACGGTGCTGCCGGCGCCCATCCTTGCGATCGATCGCGTCATCGAACCCGATCTCTCCAATGCCGCTCCGTTCCTCGCCGCCGCTATGGCCACCGGGGGTCGCGTCACAATTCCGGACTGGCCAGCAAAAACTACGCAGGCCGGAGACGCTCTTCGCGGAATTCTCACCGCTATGGGCGGCGCTGTGACGCTCCATGACGACAAACTCACGGTGAGTGGGCCAGATGTCATGTCAGGAATAGACATCGATTTGCATGACGAAGGCGAACTCACTCCAGTCGTTGCCGCCCTATGCGCACTGGCAGCGAGCCCTTCGCGGATCCGTGGGATCGCACACCTGCGCGGGCATGAGACCGATCGCCTCGCAGCACTCGCTACCGAGATCAATCGCCTCGGTGGCAATGTCACAGAAGAGCCCGATGGACTCACGATCGTTCCGGCGCCACTTCACGGTGGTCACATCGAGACCTACGACGATCACCGCATGGCTACAGCTGGTGCTGTCATCGGCCTTGCCGTGCCCGGGGTGCAGGTCGAAAACATCTCGACTACTGCCAAGACAATGCCAGGATTCACCGACATGTGGGCACGACTGCTAGGCGGCGCGTGAATCCGCCTGCCAGACGACGTCCCGACCTCGATGAGGATGACGTACGCATCCGACCGAGTCGTTCCAAGTCGCGACCACGGTCAAAAGACCGCCCCTCCCATGACTCTGCAGTCCCGGGATTCGTACTTGCTGTAGATCGCGGGCGTTTCACTGTGCTCTTGGATTCCGCGGATGCTCCGATCTGGGCAGTCAAGGCACGAGAGCTCGGCCGTAAGGGCGTGATCGTGGGCGATCGAGTTGCCGTCGTGGGCGAGAGCGACGATCTCGGCCGCATCGTGCGCCTCGAACCGAGGACTACTGTCCTGCGACGGACTGCAGACGACACCGATCCGGTCGAACGCGTCATTGTGGCCAATGCCGATCAACTCGCGATTGTCACATCGGTGATAAATCCAGAACCGCGGCCACGACTGATCGACCGCACGCTGGTTGCGGCATTTGATGCCGAACTAACGCCGGTTCTCATCATCACCAAGACTGATCTCGCCGACCCATCGACTTTGGTGAACGCATACGACTCACTTGGCGTCGACCACGTGGCAATCCAAAGAAACTCTGACCTCAGCGAACTTCGCGCACTGCTCGCTGGACACGTCACCGTGCTCGTCGGACATTCCGGAGTCGGAAAGTCCACTCTGGTTAATGCGCTAGTCCCCGACGCCGCGCGCATCACCGGCGAAGTCAACACCGTGACGGGCAGGGGCCGTCATACGTCGACGTCCGCTGTCGCCTTGCCGTTGCCTGGTGGCGGCTGGATTATTGACACTCCCGGCATTCGGTCCTTTGGCCTTGCGCACGTTGATGCCGGTCGCATTCTGGGCACATTTCCCGACCTGCAGGAAGGCACCACCGAGTGCCCACGTGCGTGCTCGCATGACGAGGCAGAGTGCGGACTCGATGACTGGGTGGCTCAAGGCAAAGCAGGATCCGGGGGTGAGGCCCGACTTGATTCACTGCGCAGGCTCATTCGATCCATGGGCGCGACTGACGAATAGGGGCCCTACTGCGTCATCTGCACGGTCCCTTGCCAAACGGCCTCAGACCCACTGTGGCCGACGCGAATTGTCCACAGAGTGGTCAGAGCCGCGACCGCGATGACCACGATTGCCAGGATCGCCACGCCGATGGGGCGTTTTCGCTTCGCAGAACCGTTGCGGTCGAGAAGCCACAAAGCGGCAACGGTTACGAAGAGCGCGAGGGCAAAGTACGGCAATGTGTCCGCGAGTTCGGCATGCGGCTGCGGGGTGCCGACGCGTTGGGCAAATGCCTGGCCCGACTCCTTGGACACCACAGTCACACCCAGCCCCACAAAGGCGATAACCACAACAATGGGGCCAAATCTCACCGACCACCGCTGCTTGATTGCCATGATGACCGCGCCAATCGCCGCAAGCGGAAGCAGGACCACGACAAAGTGGACGACCAGCACGTGTGTGGGTAGGCCGAAGATCGTGTCGAACGCAGAATCCATATTGGGAACGATACGCGCTAGCCTGCCTCTGTGAGCCTCACCGACGACCTCCAGCTTGCGTTGCGCCTTGCCGAAGTTGCGGACTCGCTGACCATGCAGCGGTTTCGCGCATCGGACCTACAGGTCACGGCAAAACCCGATCTAACGCCCGTCACCGAAGCCGATCTCGCGGCTGAAAGTGCACTCCGTGCAGTGTTGGCGCAAGAACGACCCAATGACCTGATCGTGGGCGAAGAGGAAGGGGGCGCGCTTACGGTCCCCGGACGTCGTTGGATCATCGACCCGATCGATGGAACCAAGAATTACGTCAGAGGTGTTCCTGTATGGGCGACCCTCATCGCCCTAGTGGAGGGGCCCGGTGACACCACAGATCCGGCAGTCGTCGGAGTGGTCTCGGCACCCGCACTCGCCCGACGCTGGTGGGCAGCTCGTGGGCAGGGTGCCTGGTGCACATCACCGGGAGATGCAGTTCCACGTCGCATGCAGGTCAGTGGCATCACATCGCTCTCCGACGCGTCCTTCTCCTATTCCGACGAAAATGGCTGGGAGACAGCGGGCGGCGCTGACGCGCTCGCACATCTTCGCGGCCGCATCTGGCGTTCGCGCGCATACGGAGACTTCTGGTCGCACATGCTTGTCGCCGAAGGTGCCGTGGACATCTCAGCTGAACCCGCACTCAATCCATGGGATGTCGCTGCACTGATCCCGATTGTCGAAGAGGCGGGCGGACGAATGACGTCATTTGGCGGCTCCCCAGCCCTCGGCGGTCCCGGTAGCGCAGTTGCCACCAATGGCCTGTTGCATGCCGACGTACTCGCGCTGTTCAGCTGACCTATCTCTTCCCTACTCCCAGGTGCAAGCCGCCTTCGGGCCGAATCGTCACCAATGGCATAGCGCGTGGCAACTGTTGTCCAGGTAGCGCACTCAAACGTAATCGCGAGGCGATTCGCGCCAAAGCGAGCACACCTTCTACGTAGGCGAAGTCCCGACCGATGCACAACCGCAAGCCCGCACCAAAGGGGAAAAACGCCGAACGGATAGGTGCATCTCTCTCTAAGAACCGTTCGGGTGTGAACTCCCCCGGATTACGCCATGCATCCGGATGGCGATGCACGATCCATGGACTGATGATGTGTAGTGAATTCGGGTGAATCTCTCGCCCAGCCAATGTTGCGCCATCAATGGACGTTCGCGTGATCAACCAGGCCGGTGGATACAACCGCAAAGTCTCGTCAAATACCGCCTTTGTCCATGGCAAGCGCACATAGTCAGCCGCGCATGGTTCACGATCGCCGAACACCGAATTCGCTTCAGCAGCGATCGCATCAGCAACTTCTGGGTGCTGGGCCAGCAAGGCCCACGCCCAACTCAATGCACTCGCCACGGTTTCGTGACCCGCCACGATGAACGTGACCATCTGATCGCGAATCTGACTTGTCGACAGTTCTCGTCCTTCGTCATCTCGTGCATCGAGGAGCATGTTGAGCATGTCAGGGGTATGTCCCGCCTCGTCAGATCGATCACGATGCCGATCAATCAAGCCAGCAACCGCTTCATCCAACGTGCTCACTGCGCGCGCAAGTTGGCGATTTGCTGGAGTGGGCAGCCAAGCCGGCGGAGTAATGGGCACACGCGCGCGCGCTACTACGACATCGAGAGCCGCGAGTGTCGCCTTTGCTAGTCGATCCGCATCACCGGAAAGATCCGAACCAAACAACGAATGACCGACTACCTCGAGAGCCATGCGCATCATTTCGCCGTCGACATCGACCACTGCACCGTCAGGAAGCGCGGCCCAGCGGGTGATCAACGAGTCAGAAGCAGACACGACATGTGCAGCCATACGTTCGACCGAAGAGTGGTGAAAGGCTGGTTGCACGAGTGGACGCTGAACGCGCCACGACTCACCTTCAGCTGTGAGAAGGCCCTCGCCGGTCACCAAAGACAAGGCGCGATATTGCAAGGTCGCCTTCGTGTAGTTGCGGCCTTCCGTCACCAGAACTGCGCGAACGGCCTCAGGCGACGAGATCAGATAAGACGGTGGCTTCGGAATCGGAAACTGCACCACATCGCCATACGTCCGCCAGGTCTCCGTCAGAAAAGTCAGCGGGTCACGACGGATGAGTGCGATGTGCCGAGACATTTGAGGCCCGCTCGGTCCCGGGGCCGTGGCGGGCGTACGAAAGTAGCGGCGATTCGGGACAGGCAGATTCGCGGGCACCCCTTCACTCTAGGGTCGCCAATGCTCCGTTAGCCGAGGCGGCTCTATTGGCCGAGGTAGCGCAAGGTGGTGGCCGCGGCTTGTGACATGCGAACCGCACCTTCGGGTGAGGGATGGGTGCCATCAGTAGTGAGCTCAGGGGCCCACCCGACACCTTCCGGTCCACGAAGTGGTGCTGCCGTGTCGAGCAGAATGATTCCCGTGCTGTCCGCCCATACTTTCAATGCGTCGTTATATGCACGTGTTAGTTCATCGACATTGGGTTTGTCAGATGGCGGGATCGTGCAGACAGCGACCTTGACCCCAGCCTGAGCGGCTGCGTCGACGATGCGCTGAAGATTCGCGAGGCTGGTCGCTGGGTCAGCACCTGGCGCTATGTCGTTGGTGCCACCGAGAACGATGAGCATGTCTGGCTGCTTGCTCAGGGCGTCCCAGACATGCTCAGCCATCCAAGAAGTACGCATGCCATTGTCCGCAACACCTCCCGCAAAAGCGACAGGAGCGTCGGGAGCATTGACTAACGCATAGAACCAAGACCAATCACCAACAAAACCGTTGGCGAAATCACTGGTACCTAGCGTGATGGAGTCGCCGATAAACACCACCTTGGGCCGGTCCTCCAGAGGAATGATGGACGGCTGAGCCAGTGGATCATCGGGAGCGATGAGCGGCGCGAGGCTCACTGGCGCACCCGAAGAGTTGGTGGGTGATGAGACACCGGCCGGCAACTGAGTCG
The DNA here is from genome assembly GCA_903850745.1 of uncultured bacterium. Lineage (GTDB taxonomy): Bacteria > Actinomycetota > Actinomycetes > S36-B12 > S36-B12 > CAINMH01. The sequence continues at coordinate 8,892 of CAINMH010000007.1, read as the reverse complement.
AGGAGCTGGAGTTTGCGGCAGCCGCACCACTTGGTCGCATGCCGATAACGATGGCCGCGCCAACCGCCACGAGGCAGACAGCCGCAAGCGCCCCGGCCAACCACGGATACCGCACGAATCGACTCCCTTTCGTTCACGTCTCAGCCATTCAACCATCCCTAAGACGTTCAACGCACGTCATGGCGTTCCAAAAATCGGTCGAAACTTCCAGCGTTTACTCAGTATTTGACTTCTGTGCAGTTTCTCCGTGGGGCAGGTCACACGTTTCTGATTAACCGTCACAAGCCCCCGGATGGCATACTTAAGACATCGCTCATCACCCCGAGCGACACAACAAGGCCCCCACAACGGGCGAAACGAGAAAACGGGAGAGAACCTCCATGGCAATGTTTAATATTTTCAGTCGGCGCAGTGCAGAGGAAGTTGAGCGCGCAAAGATCCAGCGTGCTTGGGACCGCGAGCGCTCACGCGCCATGACACCGTCACAGCGGCAGGAGATCGACGCGATCTTCGCCCGTCACATCTGACGGCCCAACGAAGTTCCACGCCCCGAAACCTGCAACACTTCGGGGCGTGGGTCTCTTTGGGGGCAAGTCACCAAATGACCCTGCGCTGTGGGCTCGCATCGGCGCGACAGGCTTTGGCGGCCCTGCAGGGCAAATCTCCATCATGCACCGCGAGGTCGTCCAACAACGCGGTTGGCTCAATGAAGATCAGTTCGCGCATGCCTTAAGTTTTTGCATGCTGCTGCCTGGCCCCGAGGCGCACCAGCTCGCGACTTACATCGGCTGGCGCCGCCACGGACTCCGAGGGGCCTTAACTTCGTCTGCGCTCTTCGTCATTCCCGGCGCCCTACTGATGCTCGCGCTGTCGTGGATTTACGTTCTCTACGGGACCGTCACATGGGTGAACGGCTTGCTCTCTGGACTACAAGCCGCTGTTATCGCCATCGTGGCGCAGGCACTGATCCGGATGGGCAAGCGACAACTCTCTTCTCCCGTCATGTTGGCGATCGCCGGTGCATCGTTCCTTGGACTGATGTTCTTCGCCATTCCCTTCCCTGTCGTCATCATCGTCGCCGGAGTTGGTGGTTGGCTGACCACGTTGGTCCGTCAACAAGCCCCTGATAAGGCGGAGTCAAAAACAACACGTGTGAAGTCCACGAACTCGCGCAGAACGTTGGTGGCAGCAGCTATCGGGATCAGTGTGTGGATCGTGAGCGTCGCGGCAGTGTGCATACTTGCTGGAGGAACCGTCTTTCCGGACATCGGGTTGCTCTTCTCGAAGACGGCGATCATCACTTTCGGCGGTGCTTATGCGGTGCTTGGCTATATCGCGCAACAAGCTGTGATGTCGTATGGCTGGCTCACTGCCAATCAGATGACCGTTGGACTCGGGCTCGCCGAGACGACGCCCGGCCCACTGATTCTGGTGCTTGAGTTCGTGGGCTTTGTGGCCGCCTACCAAAATCCCGGCGGTCTACCCCCGTTGCTAGCGGGCACGTTGGGAGCGCTCCTTACCCTCTTGGTGCTGTTCCTGCCTTCTACATGTTTTGTGCTGCTCGGAGCTCCGTTTCTCGAGAGGCTACGCAGCAACGTCCCGCTCCGTGGCGCATTGCAGGCGATTGGCGCATCGGTGGTCGGCGTCGTCGCAAGCCTGGGTCTGTGGCTGTCTATCAACACGCTTTTTAGCAATGTCGGGGTCTGGGCATGGGGGCCACTACAAGTCATGGCACCTCAACTGGATTCGATTCGCTGGTCCACGCTGGTTATCGCAGCTCTCGGATTCGTCATCACCTTCGCGTTCAAGTGGGGCATGCTCCGGACTCTTGGTATTTGTTCAGCGCTCGGGCTGATTTCGGCGCTAGTTCTGCCAGGGGTGTAAGGTCGCATCAATAAGCAGGGGAGCCCGCAGGATCGTCGGGCTGAGAGGGTAGTCGCCGCTACCGACCCTAGAACCTGATCTGGGTAATGCCAGCGAAGGGAGCCTCATGAAGGTTCTAGGAACAGCAGCACTTCTCACAGTCGCACTTGCGCTCACCGCATGCGCGAGCACTCCCACGCCGGCTTCATCCTCAAGCGGGCCCGTGACTGTACGCCTACTCACACACGACTCATTTGTATTGAGTACTACCCTCCTCAACGACTTCACTACTCGTACCGGCATTACCATCGAAGTAGTCGCAGTCGGCGACGCCGGCGAACTCGTTAACCGAGCCGTGCTCTCCGCAGGAAAGCCTGAAGGTGATCTCCTTTTTGGAGTCGACAACTCGTTGCTCTCTCGCGCGGTGTCCGCTTCGGTCTTCGATCCATACGTATCTCCCGAAGTCCGCCACGTCCGCCCCGAAATAGCCGACTCCGGAAACGGCATCGTGACTCCAATAGATGACGGCGACGTGTGCATCAACATCGACAAAGTCTGGTTCGACAAGCGCGGATTGACGCCTCCCAAGACCCTTGACGACCTCGCAAAACCGGAATACGCCGGACTCCTTGTCACGCAGAATCCAGCAACTTCGTCTCCAGGTCTGGCCTTCATGCTTGCGACGATTTCGAAGTACGGCGACAGTTGGCGCGAGTACTGGTCGAAGCTTCGCGCAAACGGAGCAATTGCCGTCAATGGATGGACGGAGGCATACACGAGCGAGTTCAGTGGCGCGGGCAATTCCGGAAGCCGCCCACTCGTCGTGTCGTACTCGTCAAGTCCGCCAGCCGAGCTCATCTATGCAGCAGACCCTGCGAAGGCATCGGTCACCACATCCACGATGACAGATGGGTGTTACCGCCAGATCGAATATGCGGGAGTCCTGGCGGGTGCCGCCCATCCCGATGCTGCGAAGGCAGTGATTGATTGGCTGCTCTCCCCCGAGGTACAAAGCGACGTTGCCTTGTCCATGTTCGTCTTCCCCGCCCGGGCAGGAGTGTCGCTGCCCCCGGAGTTTGTCCAGTACGCCCCACGACCTACAAACCCGGAAGAACTACCCGCCGACGAAGTCGGAGCCAATCAGCAACAGTGGCTCAATGACTGGACCGAGACCTTCGTCTCGTGATGCGTAGCCGCGGCCTCGCTGTTGCCCCAGTGAGCGTGGTCGCACTCTTTCTGCTCGTCCCCGTGATCGCAGTGCTTATCGCAGGAGTCCGCCCTGATTCGCTTCATGTTCTCTCCGAATCACGAACCTGGCGCGTTGTCGGATTCACCGCTCTGCAGGCACTACTCAGCACAGTGGTATCCGTCGCGCTCGCATTACCGGCGACATACGCGTTGTATCGCCTTCGGTTGCGCCTGCGTCGACTGACACTCGCAGTGCTGACCGTGCCGTTTGTCTTGCCCACCGTGGTGGTGGGCCTTGCCTTTCGCGCCCTTCTGCCGGAGAACCTCAACGGCACCCTGACTGCCATCATTCTGGCGCACGCATTTTTCAACGTAGGACTTGTCGTTCGGGTGGTCGGGGGGGTGTGGTCTCGGCTCGATGGACGAATGCAGGATGTAGGTCGAACCCTCGGGATGACGCCGTTTAACGTCTTTCGTCGAGTGACTCTGCCGTATCTTCGTCCGGCGATCCTGGCAAGCACTGCACTAGTTGCGATGTTTACCTTCACATCCTTCGGCGTCATCATGGTGCTAGGCAGCCCCGCTCAGCCAACGATTGAGGTTGAGATCTACCGCAGAACAACTCAGATTCTTGACATCCCAGCCGCAGCGGGGCTGGCGCTTTTGCAACTCGTCGTAGTCGTGGTTGCTCTGATCTGGTCTGCAGCCCTCCAACGTCGAACCGCGATGCTCATGCGACAGTCCAGTGCTCCCCCACTTCGGGCGAGCAGCACAGTTGATCGTCTCTGCGTCTTATGGACGTACCTGCTTGCTCTCGCGTTGACGCTTCCAGTTGTGGCACTCATTCTTCGGTCACTGCGCGCAGGAGATCAATGGAGTCTGCAGCGGTACCAGCAAATCTTTGCTCCTTCCGGGGGCACTACTCGAGACATTGACGCATTCTCGATCGTGACTACTTCGCTTCGTTATGCCGCGCTAGCAACAGTCCTAGCCGTCGTTCTCGGAGTCCTTGGTGCCATGGCGGTGCAGTTGGCCACGCGACGAGGAGTGACCCTTGAGGCGACCCTGCTATTGCCCCTTGGCGTCTCAGCCGTGACGATCGGATTCGGCTTGCTTCTGGTGTCCATTCACGGGCCCGTCGATCTTCGCGGTTGGTCCTTCCTGGTCCCGCTGGGTCAGGCGCTTGTCGCAGCGCCTCTAGTGATGATGCTGCTTCTACCCATCCTGCGGAGTATCGATCCGCGCCTGAGATACGTTGCATCCACGCTGGGAGCAGGGCCTCTGAAGGCATGGTGGGCAGTGGATGGTCGCCTCATCGGACGCGCCACAGTGGGAGCGGCCGGTCTCGCATGCGCCGTTTCACTGGGCGAGTTTGGTGCCACGGCATTCCTCGCTCGTGTCGATGAACCGACGATTCCCTTGCAAATCGTGAGGTTGCTTGGCCGTCCGGGCGAGGCAAACTTCGGTTCAGCGACAGCGCTCGCAGTTGTTCTACTCACGATCACTGCGGTGGTCCTCACGGCGACGGATAGGGGCCGTAAGCAATGGTAAACGGGCTCGAAGTTGTCGATCTGTGTGTGACATACGAAGGCGAATCGCTTCTCTCGCACCTCACGGTGCACATCGGTGACGAGATTGTGGCGTTATTGGGACCGAGCGGGTCTGGCAAGAGCACCCTGCTGCGATGCATTGCGGGAGTTCAGCAACCCAAAACTGGGCGAATCACCTGGAATGGTGCCGACTTGCTGGCGGTCCCCGCCCATCAGCGTGGCATTGGACTGGTGTTCCAAGATCCGCTGTTGTTTCCGCACCTCACTGTTGGTCGCAACATCTCGTTCGGCACTAGAGACAGCAGCAGAGTGGCAGAACTTCTCTCCCTAATACGTATGTCGGGATACGCCGATCGCAGGCCAGAGACGCTTTCTGGTGGCGAAGCACAGCGCGTAGCTCTGGCGCGAGCCCTCGCACCTCAACCACGAATGCTCCTTCTCGATGAACCATTCGGTGCGCTCGACACTGATTTGCGTCGATCGCTGACCACAGAGGTGCGAGAACTCCTCAAGTCGACCCACACGCCAGCAATTCACGTGACCCACGACGAGGATGAGGCATTCGCCATTGCGGATAGAGTCGTACGTCTAGCAGATCTACAGCGATCGTCGCCTTTCTGAGCCGCTAGGCAGTCGGCTACTCTTCTTCACATGGCACTCGCACTCATCCCCGGTATCGACATCACTCAAGGCCAAGTCGGTGGCTTTTCGCATGGCGAAATCGACTCCAAGCATCTCTTTGGTGATCCGGTCGCAGCAGCCGAGCGCTGGATCGCTCAGGGAGCCAGATGGCTTCACGTCACTGATCTCGATGCGATGAGCAATCGCGGATCCAACACCGCATTGGTGGGCAAGGTGCTGCATGCGGCGCGCGGCAGAGCGGATGTGGTGCTTGCTGGTGGCATCAAGGACTCAGCTTCTTTGCAAGCCGCGATCGCGACTGGCGCGCGTCAGGTGATCTTAGACAGCGCTGCTCTTGCTGACCTTGACTTTGTTGCACGCGCTCTCAAAGAGCACGCTGGTCGAGTGGCGGTGGGAATAGTTGCCCATGGCAGTGACTTGTGGGCGCCAGATTCTGTTGTTGATGGCGCAGACGTCCTCGAACTACTCTCACAAGTTGATGCATTCAAGTGCCCGGCTTATCTCATCGACGATGTCGACTCGCGCGGTGCGCGTAAGGAATCTGGGCGCGAGACGCTAGTCGAGGCATGCGGCATTGTGCGTGGTGCAGTGATTGCTGCTGGCGGCATAACGCGGCTTGAAGATTTACACGCACTGGCTACCCTCGGTCTTCCCGCGCTCACTGGCATAGTCGTCGACCGAGCGCTGTACACCGATGCATTCACACTCGCCGAAGCCGAGGCAGCAATCGAGCCACGCTTCGACCCCTACATCTGGGCGCCACCGCAGGCCTAACAGGTTCGTGGGCTGTCAGGAGTACGGGCGGCCCGCCATGGTGAAGTACGTGTCGTTCCAGGAATTGTGCAGATCTGCGATCCGAACACCCGTCGCGGGGCTAGATGCCTCAATGATCTGACCACCACCGATGTACATAGACACATGGTGCGCTCCGCCTTCGAAGTAGAACAGCAGATCGCCTGGCTGCAACTCCGAGATGTCGATGCGCTGAACTTGCGTCGCTTGCGTGTAGGAAAGTGGCGTCAAATAGACGCCCGCTTGGCCCCAGGCCCAGCCCGTGAGCTTGGAACAGTCCCACGTGTTTGGCGGCTGACCGCCACCGGTGGGGTCGTACGGCTCACCGAGCTGTTCGAGCGCGGCCTGCACTGCGATCGCGGCTCGATCGCTGCCGACCGTATTGCCATTCCAGTCGCTACCGCCGGAGTTGTCACTGCCGTTACTGCCACTGCCACTGCCACTGCCACTGCCGGAATTCTGTTGTTGCTCGCGTGCCGCTTCAAGTTCGGCCTGGCGCGCGGCGGCAGCAGCTGCCGCTCGACGAGCTGCTTCCTCCGCCGCTGCCCGTCTCTCGGCCTCGATCTGCTCGCGTAGGTCCTCGCGAAGTCCATTGAGGTAGTTAGTCATATCGACATATGCCTGGTCTGCGGCCTTCTTGCGCTGCGCCATCTCGACCCTGGTCGCCTCAGCATCGGCCTGCTGCTGAGTTAACTCGGCAGTTGCCTGCGCAAGACGAAGACTTGCAGTTTGACTGCGACGCAGGCTGGCGCTTTGGTTGTCGGCCAAGATGTTCAAGATCGTCGCTTGGTCAAGGAACTCCTGCGGATCATCTGCAAGGAAGATCTGAAGATTGGGATCCACTCCGCCGGTGCGGTAGGCGTTGGCAGCAAACTTGCCGATGTCTTGCTGGGTAGCGTTGACCTCAGCCTGAGCCTCGTCCACCTTCTCCTGCGTACGAGCGAGCTTGTCCTCAACCTCGGCGAGATAGAGCTTGGCACCGGTGAATTCTTCGAGAGCAGCCTGCGCCTTCATCTCGAAGTCGCGCAATTGCATCTCGGCGTCGGCGACCTGCTGACGTAAGTCCTCAGCGCCCGAGACCGGGGCATGAAGCAGCCCGGCGATACCAATCGCGATGGATGCCACTAGGACACCACTCACTCGCACTACGGGCGAAACTCGCACACGCCTTACCTTTCCCACTGCCTACCGGGTCAGCTGACGGGCTCGGGCTGGGATTGCCCTACTGGTGCCTAGGCACCAGATTCGCCCCACGAACGTGGGTCCCCGGCTTGAGGACTCGCGCCTCAACTCGGCTTACCTTGCCAAGATAACAGAGAGGACACGGTCAGGTCGTACCCGAAATCACCACAGAGGATGGAAATTGATCCATAACGGCGCCCAAGATGTGATCTAGCCCACTCACATTGCGTGCGTCGCCCTGGCATACGGTTCTCCCCATGAACCCACCCGCCGAGGCCGCCATCTACGCAGTAGATCCAGGCCGAGTGGCCGCCTTCTACGAGGCGGTGGCGGGCCTAGCCGTAGCAGAGTCCACCCCCGAATTCATCGAGCTTCGCAGCGCCTTGTGGCGCCTCAGCATCGTGCGCATCCCCGTGGCGATCGCTACCGGCATCTCGTTCACCGTGCCTGTCACGAGACGGGAGGAGACCCCCATAAAGCTGGTGCTCCCGGTGGCCAGCTTGGAGACGGCGCGAGAGGTTGCCGCTGTACATGGCGGAGTCGTAGATGGCCAAGAGGCAGAATGGACGTGGCACCACACAACCCGGTGCGACGGGCATGACCCCGAAGGCAATGTATTCCAGTGCGCCGTACCGGCCCGGGGCTAACCGCTCACCCGGATTGGCGCCGCGGCGGAAGTTTAGTTAGGATAGCCTTACCTGCATTGCTTGACGACAGAAATTCGAGGAGACCCCATGTTTTCTACGTTCTTGATCGGACTCCGCGAGGGCCTCGAAGCCGCGCTGATTGTGGCCATCCTCGTCGCCTACGTCGTCAAGCTCGATCGTCGCGACCTGCTCCCCCGGCTATGGATCGGCGTAGGTGCGGCTATTGCCCTCTCACTCGGCGCCGCACTAGCCCTCAAAATCGCTCAACAGTCCCTTAGCGATAAAGCTGCGGAGACCTTTGCTGGGATAACGAGCATTCTCGCCGTCGGTCTCATCACGTGGATGATCTTCTGGATGGCTCGACATGCAAAGGCGTTGCGCTCACACCTGCACGGCAAGGTAGACCAAGCGATGGCCGGCGGAGCATGGACCTTAGCCGCGATCGCGTTTCTCGCCGTCATCCGTGAAGGCCTCGAGACCGCGCTGTTCTTGTTTGCCGGAGCAAATGCGAGCGGCGGTTCAGGTGGCGATGTTTTTGGTGCAGTTATCGGACTCTTAGTCGCGGTGGGACTCGGCGTTGTCGTCTATAAGGGGGCCGTGCGAATCAATCTCGCGAAGTTGTTCCTGTGGACCGGCGTAGCACTGATCATCATCGCCGCAGGAGTCCTCTCCTATGGCGTACATGAGTTGCAGGAAGTGGGCATCCTCCCGAACGGTGCATTCTTCGGCGATTATGCATTCGATATCAGTGGCGCAATCCCGAAAGACGGTTGGCTCGGTTCAATTCTGCGCGGAACTGTTGGCTTCACACCTACGCCTACCTGGCTGCAGTTGATCACGTGGGTCGCCTATCTGGCGATCGTGATGCCGTTGTTCCTCTCAATCGCCCGCAGCCGCAGCCCACAACCGGCTCAGGCCACCGCCCCCGCCTCCGTCTAACAGCGAGGCAAGCGATCGCGTGATCGAACGCCCACACCCACGGTGGTAGGTGTAATTCTGACGACGTTGGACTCCACTGCACCGTCAGT
>CAINMH010000006.1 GCA_903850745.1 uncultured bacterium | reverse complement strand
TTCCGCTAGTTGCTTGTCCTACTGATGACACCGATTGACCCGATGTCACCTCGGCAACTTCGGACATCGTTACCCCATCTGGTGGAACACTTGTTGTTCCAGTTACGACGTAGGCGTCGATACTTCGTTCTTGGAGTTGCTCGTATAGCCCCGGCGGGACGATTGCCTGACCACCCTGGTTGATTACGGCAACCGCAACGAGATTACTGAGACCGGCGAGTTCCGCTCGAGCCGTCGACTCAGCACTTCCGCGTACGAGTGGAAGGGCCACGAGCCCGGCCACCACAACAGCGACAGCTGCGACGATTGCACTGACGAGAACAATCCTGGCAACAATCGAGGTGTTTCTCACTGTGATCCGCCTTCGACGCAATAACCCACACCGCGCACTGTACGAATCGGATTCTGCGGCCCTAGCTTGTGCCGCAATTGGGCCACGTGAACATCGGCCGTACGTGTGCCGACGTCGGGAGGATAGCCCCAGACCTTGTCCAGCAACTCTTCTCGAGTCACTACGCGGCCTGGCCGCGCCATGAGGTAAGCCAGCAGATCAAACTCAGTTGTGGTCAACGACACCTCCAGATCTGCAAGAGTCACTCGATGTGCGGCTCGATCTAAGGTCACCGGTCCCGCGGAAAATCGCTCGGTCGGCCCACTCGCGCGACGAACAGCCGACCGCACACGTGCCACGAGCTCACGCGGACTAAAGGGCTTGGTGATGTAGTCGTCGCCACCGAGTTCGAGACCACGAACTCGATCGACCTCATCATCGCGTGCGGTGCAGAAGAGAATGGGCACCCAGTTGCCTTCATCGCGGAGGCTACGGCAGACCTCAGTTCCGTCCATGCCTGGCAGGCCCACGTCGAGAACGATTGCCGCTGGACTAAGCGTTCGCGCCGCGATAAGACCGAAATAGCCATCAGCTTCACGATGAACACGAAAGCCCGCGTTGCTCAGATATAGGTGCAGCAGATCGGAGATGCTCGTCTCGTCTTCGACGACCAGCACTAACTCACGCGCTTGCGTCGTCAAGGAATCCTCCGTCAGGACGCGGAAGTAGCTTTCGACTTACCGAGGCCCATCGCTTGCATGACCTTACCGACGATCCCACCAAGTACGAGCACGCCCACCGAGACCCAGAAGATCACCCAACTACCGACAAGCAAGCCAACGGTGCCAATGATGAACGCAGCCGTGACGATAACCAGAACCGTCCAAGCCGCAGGGGTGTTACCGTGATCATCGTGAGCAGACATGTGCCCTCCCTATCTAGCCACTATTTAAGCAGGCCGGGGACCGGCAGCTGCGGATAGGAGGGCCGAGAGTTCTTCGGGAACCTTGGCAGTCAGACGGGTGCCTGCCTCTGTGTGCTCCTCGTGAACGCCCTCACCTTCACGGTGGGCGCGCGAGACCAGATCGCCCCGTGAGTAAGGGATCACCACATCCACATCCACGAGGCCCTGCGGCAGATATCCCTCAACGACTTCGAGTAACTGCGCTAGACCCTCCCCGGTGCGAGCCGAGATCACCACCGAATCTGGCTCCCACCGTCGCAAACGGCTCAAAAGTTCGGGGTCGGCGGCATCGGCCTTGTTGATCACGATGAGCTCGCGTACGCCGCCTGCGCCGATCTCATTGAGTACCTCACGAACCGCGGCAATCTGCACCTCTGGCGCAGAATCAGAGCCGTCCACCACATGCAGGATTAAGTCGGCGGAAGTTACTTCTTCAAGTGTCGAACGGAATGCCTCCACAAGCGCATGGGGCAGGTGCCGCACAAAGCCAACGGTGTCGGCGAGAGTGAAATCGCGACCACCCGGCGAAGTGCACCGACGTACGGTGGGATCAAGAGTCGCGAAAAGCGAGTCCTCCACCAGAACTCCTGCACCCGTCAGTCGATTGAGCAGACTGGATTTTCCTGCGTTGGTGTAACCCGCAATCGCCACTGCAGGAGTTCCTGATCGCCGGCGGCTTTGTCGCTGGGTGGTGCGCGCCTTTTCCATCTCCTTAAGTTCACGACGAAGCTTGGTCATCTGCGCGCGAATGCGTCGACGATCCGTCTCAATCTTGGTCTCTCCAGGACCACGGGTTCCGACGCCGCCTGTGGCGCCACCAGCCCGGCCGCCGGCTTGCCGAGACAAGGACTCACCCCAACCGCGAAGTCGCGGCAGGAGGTACTGCATTTGGGCCAACGACACTTGAGCCTTACCTTCACGACTACTAGCGTGCTGCGCAAATATGTCCAGGATGAGCCACGTGCGATCGACAACCTTTACTTTCACAACGTCCTCGAGCTGGCGCAACTGCCCCGGGGTCAATTCACCATCGCAGATGACCGTGTCTGCGCCGGTCGACAGGACTGCATCACGCAATTCACGAGCTTTTCCGGATCCCAAATAGGTCGCCGGATCAGGTCTATCGCGACGCTGAATGAGTCCTTCCAGTACGACCGAACCTGCAGTCTCTGCAAGGCGGGCAAGCTCTTGCATGCTGCGCTCAGCATCCTCAATCGAGCCCTCAGTCCAAACCCCCGCGAGCACCACACGCTCAAGTCGCACCTGGCGGTACTCAACCTCGCCAATATCCTCGAGCTCCGTGGAAAGCCCCGGGACACGTCTGAGTGCCTGTCGATCCTGCAGGTCGTAGGACTCCTCGTCGAATGAATCCGTCATAGGGCTGACAGGTCAATCTCGCCACGAGTGACGATCACTGCCGGTCCGGTCAGAACGACTTGGCCATCAGCCCGCTCAGTGACCTCGAGACGGCCCCCGGGCACATCGACGATCCATGTCTGCGCCTGCGCAGCCCCATTTTGTCTGCGCGCTGCCCAGACGACCGCGCAAGCTCCGGTGCCACACGAGAGTGTCTCTCCGACACCGCGCTCAAAGACGCGCATTGCCACATGTGCCTCGGCAATTGAGACGACAAACTCCACGTTGACACCGTCAGGAAAAACATCATGTGGAGAAACCTCAGGCGCGGCGAGCAAGTCTCCTGCTTCATCTAGCGAATCAACGAACACCACCGCGTGCGGATTGGGGATGTGCACGCCTACGGCATTCCAGCTGCGATCCCCCACCGTAACCACCGGAACAGCACGAAGTTGGGGAGTTGTAGGCACACCCATGACGACCGATATGTCCCCAGAGGCTTGGGCGCTCACCTCTCGATCGCCACCGCGTGTGCCGATGACGAGGTCGCCAGGTGCCGCGAGACCTTCCTCGATGAGATAGCGCACAAAGACACGGGCTCCGTTGCCACACATTTCGGCAATCGAGCCATCAGCATTGCGATAGTCCATGAAGTAGTGGCCGTCACGATGGAGCACTCGAAGCAGCCCATCGGCGCCGATCCCGGTCTGCCGGTCGCAGATCGCCCGAACCTGCTCAGCAGTGAGGTCATCACGGTCAGCAAGATCCGGCACGACGACAAAGTCGTTCCCCGTCCCATGCCCCTTGGCAAATGCGATGCCCACAGAGACAGCCTACGCGCGTGAAGTCATGAGTGCTGAAGCGCGCGCGTAGGCGAGAGCGGTCAGTTGGAGCACTTCGGGCCAATTCTGGGCGGGTGGCGTTGACCGGTTATGCGCCGACATGGAGGCGAGTAAACGCGGGTCTCGACCCAAATCGACTAAAGCCCGTGCTAGCCCTGCGTCATCAGGGGCGAGGATCCCTTCAATCCCGCTGTCCACGAACTCGCGGATCCCGGTCTGTGACCGGGCAACGACCGGAAGCCCAGCCGTCCTTGCTTCCAATGCAGCCAGACCAAATGATTCACGTACCGAAGACTGAAGAAATACATCGCTGCGAGCGAACACCGATTTGATGCCGTCACGATCAAGGCGCCCGACGAAGTCCACATCGATTCCTGCAGCGGCTTTACGTGCGCTGGAAAGTTGCGGGCCGTCACCGATAACAACCGCTGAAAGACGCACGTCGGGTGCCAGTTGCCGACTCGCTGCAGCGATCACCTTCACGAGCGGCAATGGTCGTTTACGGGGCGCGAGGCGCGTAACCGCGACAACGCGCAACTTATCTGGCGCCGGCGGAGTTGGATCGATCCGCCACAGTGACGGGTCTATGCCGTTGGGAAGCACAAGCACATCATCAGGACGCACAACAGGTCGAATCCGCGCAGCGGCCATTTCGCTGACTGTTGCGAGTTGCGCGCCCCACTTCGACCAGTGCGTGATGCCGTTAGCCAATCGGTAGGCAGGCTGTGCACCAGGACCCCACACACAATGGACCGTCACGAGTGTCGGTAAGCGCAGACGAGTGGCAGCTCGAATCCCCTGCCAAGCAAACGGCGACACCACGCCGGAATGCACATGCACGACATCGATTGCACCCTCGTGTTGAAGCCGGTGCAAGGTGTCGGTGATCAAACGCCCACCGCGTGGGTGAATAGGGATTTCACCGGGGATCTGCGCGGCAATGCGGTAGACGCCAATGCCATCGACTTCGTCAAGACCGGAGTGCACGCCGGCATGGCCAGGGGTGGCCGTCAGGATCGTCACGTCGTGGCCTGCCGCCCATTGCTGCAGGGCGAGGGAGCGCAACTGCACCTCAATCCCGCCTAAGCGGGGCAGGTAGCAATCACTGATGTGGACGATCCGCACGCCTTGACCGTACGGCACGATGTACCTATGTCCCGCACTCTGGTGTTCTGCCACGCCCATCCCGATGACGAGGCCCTCCTCACCTCGGGCACGATGGCGCGCGCGACGGCAGAGGGCAACCGGGTAGTGCTCGTGGTCGCCACTAACGGGGAAGCGGGCCTCACAGATGCCGCACTCGCGGTAGACCTTGGCACGCGTCGACTGAGCGAACTCGATTCCTCCGCTACCGCTTTGGGGGTCGCCCGGGTGGTGTCTCTCGGATACGGCGACTCTGGGCTGCGCGCGGAGCATGACGGACTTGCACACGTGGAAGCATCCTTAGTTGCTCGTGAGATTGCTCGTGTCCTCGACGAAGAGAATGCCGACGTGGTCACCGGCTATGACCCATGTGGGGGTTATGGACATCCCGATCACCTCGCTGTTCATCGCGCAGTACGTCTAGCGGTTGATTCTGCTCAGCGAAGGCCGCGGCTATACGAAGCAACACTGCCTCGCGAGCCAATTGCTGCGATCGGCCGATGGGCTACCCGCACTCGTATTGCTCCGGCTTCGGTGGCAGATGAGTTTGCGCGGGCTTGGACTCCGCGTGCGGAGATCACTCATCGTGTCGACGTACGTCCCTACCTCGCTCAGAAGCGTGCGAGTCTCACGGCGCATGCGTCTCAGGCGACAGCCGACGGTTCAACTCGCACACTCGGAGTACTCCGAAGACTGCCAAAACCCGTGTTTACGGCACTTCTCGGCACCGAGTACTACGTGCAGATCAACAAAGCCTGATCGAGTACATCGCGCCCGTCGTATGCGAGCCACTGAACTCGCTCGTCGCGACGGAAGAAGCGATCCTGTCGACGAGCGAATTTTCGGGTGAGGCGCACAGTCTCGTCGCGAGCTGTTTGCTCATCGATCTCACCGGCGAGAAACGCCAGGACTTGTGGATAGCCCAACGCCATGACGGCGGTTGGAGATGCTGCGAGCTCTGGGAGACCCCTAACCTCGTCAATCCACCCAGAAGCCCACATCACAGCGACTCGATCAGCGATGCGTTCGTCGAGGACATCGCGCGGGACATCGAGCCCGACATACGTCGCCGGGTAGCGGGTGGACTCCCGCGGCAGATTCGCAGTAAATGGCTGCCCGGTGATCTCGATAACTTCGAGCGCGCGCACAATGCGACGCCCATTCGACGGCATGATCGCTATCGCCGCAGCAGGGTCACGCTGTGCGAGCTCGGCGTGCAGGACTGAAGCACCTTCACTGTGGAGCCGCTGCTCCCAACGGGCCCGAACTTCTGCATCAGTACCCGGGAAGTTGAGTTCGTCCAGCAATGCTCGGACGTAAAGCCACGACCCCCCGACCACAATGGCGGTGCGACCACGACTGAGAACATCATCGAGCGCCACTCGGGCAACCTGCTGGTATTCGGCAACGCTCACGGGGTGCCCCACGGACCACACGTCGAATACGTGATGTGGGACTGTCGCACGCTGGGCGAGGGTGGGCTTGCCGGTGCCAATATCCATGCCTCGATAGATCTGCATCGCGTCGGCGTTTATCACCTCACCATTGAGCCGAGAAGCAAGCTCGATCGCGAGTGCCGACTTGCCCGAGGCCGTGGGGCCCACGACAGCGACGATCAAGAGCGAACACCAATGACAGGCATTCCGAGCAATACACCGGAGGCTGACGGGCTCACCTGGCGTGCCTCCCACGCATCCCCCGCACGGGTTCGCAACACACCCACGACCTCATCCGCCACAAGATGATGAGGCGCGGCATAGGTCACGCGCGCCGTCACCATGTCACCGGGGCGCACGTCCACCGCTGCAACGTGCACGAGTCGGTTGTCCGCTGCTCGACCTGAAAGACGGTGGGTGTGCTCGTCCTTGCGGCCCTCACCTTCGGCGATAAGAACTTCCACAGTGCGACCCACCTGAAGACGACTCTCCGACCACGCGACCTCTTCCGCCACCGCGAGTAGCCGCTTGTAGCGATCGCCCACGACTTCGGCTGGAACTTGATCGGGCATGGTGGCAGCTGGGGTGCCGGGGCGCTGGGAGTACTGGAACGTGAAGGCATTGCTGAAGCGCGCCTCACGAATGACGTCCAGTGTCTCTTCGAGATCAGCCTCGGTCTCGCCGGGGAAGCCGACAATGATGTCGGTGGTGATCGATGCGTCCGGCATCGCCGCACGCACTCGCTCGATGATGCCCAGATAACGATCCTTGCGGTAGGAACGACGCATGCGCTGCAGCACGGAGTCTGACCCCGATTGAAGGGGCATATGCAACTGCGGCATGACATTAGGAGTCTCGGCCATTGCAGTGATCACTTCGTCGGTGAAGTCACGTGGATGCGGACTGGTAAAACGCACCCGCTCGAGACCTTCGACTTGGCCGCACGCCCGAAGCAGATCGGCAAAAGCTTGTGGTTCACCGAACTCCACGCCATAGGCATTGACGTTTTGACCAAGCAACGTGACCTCAATGACACCTTCAGCGACAAGTGCCTCGATCTCCGCCAGGATATCCCCCGGTCGCCTGTCCTTCTCCAGCCCGCGCAAGCTCGGGACGATGCAAAATGTGCAGGTGTTATTGCAGCCGACACTGATGGCTACCCACGCTGCATAGGCAGATTCGCGCCGAGCTGGAAGTGTTGACGGGAAGACCTCGAGTGATTCAAGGATTTCCAGCTGTGCCTCATTGTTGACACGTGCACGCTCCAAGAGCGCAGGCAAGGATCCGATGTTGTGCGTGCCAAACACAACATCCACCCAAGGCGCCCGCTTCAACACGGTATGGCGATCTTTTTGTGCGAGGCATCCGCCCACGGCGATTTGCATACCTTCGGACTTCGCCTTGACTGATGCCAGCATTCCTAGGTTGCCGTAGAGCTTGTTGTCAGCGTTCTCGCGAACTGCACAGGTATTGAATACGACGAGATCAGCGACGTCACCACTCGGCACACGCAGATAGCCCGCGTCTTCCAGCACTCCAGAAAGGCGCTCAGAGTCATGGACGTTCATCTGGCACCCGAATGTGCGCACCTCGTACGTCCTAGTCACAGAGGTGATTCTAGGCGGGTTACTCGACGGAGAACTTGGGCAGGATGCGGTCGAGCCACTTGGGTATCCACCAGTTGGCTTTGCCCGTCATCGACATGAATGCCGGAATCAGTACCAGCCGCACGACGAAGGCATCAACGATCACTGCGGAGGCGAGGGCCACGCCAAAGATCTTGATGGTGTCGTCGGGCGTGGGGACGAAGGCTAGGAACACCGAAATCATGATCAGGGCCGCGCTCACCACTACACGGCCAGAGCCGCCAAGACCGTGTCGCACAGCCCTACGGCTATCGCCCGTCTCACGCCAGGATTCCTGCATGCGCGAGACAAGGAAGACCTGATAGTCCATCGACAGGCCAAAGAGAATCGCGAAGACCATGACGGGCAGGAACGGAAAAATCGGTCCGGTGCCACTGAGCCCGAGGAGACTCGCACCCCAACCCCACTGGAATACCGCGACGGTGACTCCGAGGGCTGCCGCGAAACTCAGCAAGCTTGTGATCGCCGCAGTAAGCGGGATCAATAGTGACCTGAAGAGAACCATGAGCGCTATGAAGCCCAGTCCGATGACCACGCTCAAGAACAATGGAAGAACGCTGGTGAGAACCTGCGTGAAGTCTGCAGTGACCGCCTGCGTTCCACCGACAAACATCTGCGCACCGGACTCTTGGGTGATCTGCGGCGCAGTGTCGTCGCGTAGCACCTTCAGCGTTGTCGCTGTTTGCTCATCCTGGGGTGCCGTCGTCGGATAGATGATGATCGTGGTGGTGATGCCGTCTTCGCTGTAGGCCGTGGTGCCGTACTCGTACAGCGGGAGCATGTCGCGCGTCGGAATGGTTGAGGCAACTCCTGGCGTTGCCGTGATCGCATCGATGGCCTGCCCGACGGCTTCATAATCATTGGGCTTAGGAAGGGTGATCGCCGCCGCAAATGGCCCATTGATGCCCGGGCCGAACCCTTCGCTCATCAGATCGAAACCGACCCGCATTGGAGTGCCGGGAGCCTGAGAACCATTGTCGGGGAAGCCCTGTTGAAGTGAGAATGCAGGAATCGCCAGAATTCCCACCACCACAAGCGACAGGAGCGCCGCAGCCCACGGTGCCTTCTGCAGGAACCCGCCATAGCCAGCCCACTTCGTCTGATCAATCTCCACAACTTTGCGGTGACGCGCCCAGGGCATCTTCACCCCGAGTGCCTTGGTGCCCAGCAAGGACAAGAGCGCCGGCAACATGAACAGGGCAGAGAGCATGACCATGAAGACAGCGATGGCTGCAGCGATTGCCAGCCCATAGAAGAACGAGATTTGTAGAACAAACAAGCCGAGAAGAGCGACCATCACAGTTGTCCCGGCAAAGGCCACTGCGCGACCCGCTGTACTTACTGCGTTAAGCGCAGCTTGCTTTGGATCAATGCCGGACTGCACGTCGCCTCGGAATCGACTCAGAACAAATAGCGAGTAGTCGATGCCAACACCGAGGCCAATCATCGCAGCAAGTTCCGGTGCGAAAGTTGCCACATCGAGGAAGTTGGCGAGCAGCAACACGAGCAGTTGACCAGCAGCCAAGCCAACAATCGCAGCGATAATAGGTAGCCCCGCAGCGATCAGGCTTCCGAACGCAATCAACAAGATGATGATCGCTACTCCGATGCCAATCGCTTCCGCGGCGGGCGGTGAACTCGACCCGAGGGTATAAATCTGCCCACTACCGCCCACTTGAATCGACTCACTATTGGCTTCGCTGACGATGCTAATGAACTTGTCGACATCTGCTTGCGGAACGGTGCTGTCATCCGATCCAGCAAACTGCACCGTCGCATAGGCCACTTTGCCGTTGGCACTGATCGGAGAAGTTGCTGTGGCGGAAGCAGCCAAGGCAGCATTGACCTGGTCGATCACATCTTGCGGAGTACCGGGAGGAAAGACCGGCGGAACAGGCTTGGTGCATTTGGGTCCGAGGTAGTCGCCGTAGGGAGTGACTACGCAATCTACTGACGGAATCGCAGCAATTGCCGTGAGCACGGGCCCGATCGCCTGCTTAGTCGCGGCATCAGTTGCTAAGCCCGTCGTCGGAGACCAGACCACAGAGTCGTTAGACCCCGTGTTTGCGGCTTCTGGGTTGACATCAGCAAGCAACCGTTGGGCGGTATCAGACTGAGTATTAGGAAGACTGAAGGTGTCAGTGAGGGTGCCCTTGAAAACTGTGCCGAGGATGCCAATGGCAATAACAACCAAGAACCACACAATCAACGCGACAACAGGTCGGTTTACTGCCCAGCGCGACACGCGGCCCATGTGTCCTCCTCATTCGGCTGACGCCACCCTAGCGGGTGCGAGGCCTATCCGAGGGTCGCGATCTCCTCCGACACCTCTCGGATCGCCTGGGAGATAACGCCATAGGAATAACCCCGGCGCTGTAGAGATGCCATAAGACGTCGATTGCGCGTTGCGTCGTCGAGTCGAGCTACAGACTTCCACTTCGAGCGCACGATGGCGCACGCGTCATCGAACACTGCTGTGGGTTCAATTTCGGAGAGGATCTCATCGGTGATCGAGTCGGGCACTCCCCTGCGCTTGAACTCGGCACGGAGTGCGGGACCACTCAGCCCCCGAGAGCCCGAGCGCGAGGAGAGCAACAGTTGCGCGTAGGCGGCGTCGTCGATAAGTCCTACCTCTTCGAACCGGTCCAGAACCTTCGTGGCCACGTCATCAGGGATTCCGCGTTTGGCAAGTGTGGCTGCGAGATCCGCTCGAGTGCGCGGGGCGAAATCAAGACGACGAAGTGTGATCGTGCGCGCAACGGACTCCGGGTCCGCTTCGACCTGACGGTCTGCAAGCGAACCCGGAGTTGGTTGATCGAATCGACTCATGCGTCGACGGGCAGCAAATCGATCGGTGCATCTACGGGCGCATCTGCTGACTTATCACTCTGGGAACCAATATTGAGGTGATCCTTGATGCGCTTCTCAATGTCTTTGGCCAAGTCAGGATTGTCACGGAGGAACGCACGGGCATTCTCCTTGCCCTGACCGAGCTGATCGCCCTCATAGGTGTACCAGGCCCCGGACTTACGCACGATGCCGACGTCGACGCCAACATCGATGAGACTGCCCTCACGCGAGATTCCCTCGCCATAAAGGATGTCGAACTCGGCCTGCTTGAAGGGCGGTGCCATCTTGTTTTTGACAACCTTCACGCGGGTGCGGTTGCCGACTGCTTCGGTGCCCCCCTTGAGGGTCTCGATGCGACGGACGTCGAGTCGAATAGAAGCGTAAAACTTCAGCGCCTTGCCGCCAGTTGTGGTCTCCGGTGATCCGAACATCACGCCGATCTTCTCGCGCAGCTGGTTGATGAAGATCGCTGTGGTGTTGGTCTGGCTTAGCGCACCGGCCATCTTGCGCAGCGCCTGACTCATCAAACGGGCCTGCAAGCCCATATGGCTGTCTCCCATCTCGCCCTCGATCTCGGCGCGTGGAACTAGTGCTGCGACAGAGTCGATGACGACCAGATCAATGGCGCCAGACCGCACGAGCGTGTCGCAGATCTCCAACGCCTGCTCGCCAGTGTCGGGCTGGGAGACGTAGAGGGCATCTAGATCGACCCCGAGCCGGGAGGCATAGTCGGGATCAAGCGCGTGCTCTGCGTCGATGAAGGCACAGATGCCTCCAGCCGCCTGAGCGCTTGCGATGGCGTGAAGAGCCACCGTCGTCTTGCCGCTGGACTCGGGTCCGTAGATCTCCACGATGCGCCCACGCGGGAGGCCACCAATGCCAAGGGCCAAGTCCAGCGCAATCGCCCCGGTCGGGATCACGTCGACGGGCGGGCGACCATCTTCGCCAAGGCGCATGACTGCGCCCTTGCCGAACTGGCGCTCGATGTGGGCGAGGGCAGTGTCTAGAGCCTTCTCGCGGTCGTTGGGCGTTGCCATGGTGTCTCCTTCGGGCCGGTGCCGCCCCAATGCGGCGGGTGTCGGATGTCTTGTGGTGGAGACGTTAAGCGGAGCCCCTGACAACTGGATCTGCTCTTCGTTCGACTGTGGACAGCCCGACGACGAGACACTAACCCGAACGCGTGTACGAATCCTGACGACACGCCGGAACCGCAGCAAAAACACCCAGGAGGAGGACCGGAATGGCGGATACCAGGCACAGCATTGGGTAGGAGCCGAACGCCACGATAAAGCCCGCCACGACTCCGCCGATGGCTCCGGCCGCGTTCATTATCAAATCCGAGAGCCCCTGAAGCGCGGGGCGTTCTACCTCGCTGATGCCATCTGTGACCATGACGGAGCCCGTGATCAAAGTGCAGGACCAGCCCAGACCAAGCAAGAAGAGCCCTATCCCCAACATCAGGACGCTGTCGGCGGGTGCGAGGGCGGAAAGCACACAGGCAACCAGCAGGATGCCGACGCCTATGTAGAGAACGGGAATACGCCCGAGTCGATCGACCGCGTAACCGACGAGTGGCGATAGTGCGTACATTCCGGCGATATGCACGCTAATGACAAGCCCAATGAATTGCAGGCTCACATCAACGTGGTGCATGTGAATGGGCGTCATCACCATCACGCTCACCATCGCAACGTGCCCAATCGCGATGGTGGCGACACCCAACATCGCACGAGGATGCTGTCGTAGATGACCGAGCCCATCGCGCAGCCGGGGATGCATCGCTTCACGCTTGGACTCAGGGTCGACGGCACTTCGCATATCCCGCGCAACGATGAAAGGATCCGGGCGCAGAAAAATAAACATCACTGCGCTAGCACCGGCCAAGCAGATTAGGCAGACAACGTATGGTCCGGCGAGCGCCGGGATGCCGAGGCTTCGGCCCAAAGAACCTGAGACCTCCAGCAAGTTGGGTCCAAGTACCGCACCTACCGTCGCGGCCCAGACGACATATGACAAAGCACGGCCTCGATTTGTATCAGCCGCTAGGTCGGTCGCGGCATACCGCGCCTGATATCCAGCCGCTGTCGCAGCTCCTACAAGCAATGAACCCAGGAGCAGCAACGGCAAAATCCGTCCGATCGAAGCCACGATCACCAGCACCGCGCCAAGAGTCCCCAACAGATACCCCGTGGTGAGCGCGATACGTCTACCGCGAGTCAAGGACAGACGAGCGAGCGGTAAAGCGCAGATTGCCGCTCCAAGAATTCCGAAAGTCTGCGAGACACCGGCAAACTGCTCAGAGCCGCTAATCTCCGCGGCGATTAGCCCACCCGCGACGACAGCGCCTGCGACCGCTACTCCGGCGAGAACCTGCGTGGCACTGAGCGTGGCGATGGTGCGCCGCTGGATAACCACGAGCGGAGTACGCACTATTAACGACATCAGCGCAGAACCGAGGGAACATCCGCGACTTCGCACACGGCCCGCCACACGACCTGCGCATCTTCACCGCGGTCGAGCGCTTGGGCCACCGTGCTACCTAACGGCGTCACGACACAATCGCGAGCCCACGATCGCGCATATTCGGGTCCAAATACCGCATCCATGCGGGACCAGAAGTCGGTAAGGCGCACCGGCGATTAGGCGGCGGCAACCTCGGGTGTGGCAGCAGGCGAAATATCGCGCACGGTGCCGAGCACGGGTGCGTCTGCCAGCTGCTCGCCCAAGGTCATGAGCAAGGTAGACAACGGAAGGTCGAGCGCCCCGCAAATCGCATTGAGCAACTCAGATGAGGCTTCCTTCTGTCCACGTTCGATCTCGGAAAGGAACCCCAAGGAGACCTGCGCCTCCCCCGCGACATCGCGCAAAGAACGACCCTGTACTTGACGGGTTCGTCGCAGTTCTTCGCCAAGTGTGACGCGCAACAGCGCACCGGGGGTGGTCATAGCGCCACGCTACCCCGCCGGGTGCGTACTTGCGCGTTAACGCCGCTTGTCAGGCAGACGTGTCCGCCGCACCCATGAGGAGTTCGAGGGCCGCAGCGACGCTGGTTGCCCGCACCGCAGCCCGGTCTCCCGAAAGGTGCAGCGTCCGGACAAACTCCGAATCATCCGCAGATACGACGGCCACGTGGACCGTTCCAGGGGGAAATCCACCTTGGGAGTCAGGGCCCGCCACGCCGGTGGTGGCCAGCCCATACGTGGCTCCGCAGCGAATTCGCACGCCGTGCGCCATCGCAACGGCCACGTCGGGGTCCACTGGCCCCCGCTCTCCCAGGAGCTCTGGGGAAACGTCGAGCAAAGTCGCCTTGAGTTCGGTCGCATACGCGACCACACCACCCTGCAGCACTACCGACGCACCAGGGACGGCGGTAATCGCCGCGCACACTAAACCGCCCGTGAGCGACTCAGCGACAGCGACGGTCTCGCCTCGCTTTGTCAACAGCTCCACAACTCTCTGCGCTAGCTCATCCATTGCGTCCCGCACTTCGCAATCGCAAGGCTCGTACGACGTAGTCAAGACCCGTAATAACAGTAAGAATTACCGCAACTGCCATAGCAGCTATTCGCAACCACGCGATGTCTATCGGCAGAACGAAAAGCAGAATCGCGAAATTCTGCGCCAATGTCTTGGCCTTACCACCGCGACTCGCAGGAATCACGCCATGGCGAATCACCCAAAACCGCAATGCCGTGACGCCAAACTCGCGGATGAGAATCACCAGCGTGACCCACCACGGAAGTTCGCCTAGGTAAGACAGCAAAACGAGAGCGACTCCGGTCAACGCCTTATCTGCTATCGGATCAGCAACTTTGCCAAAAGTCGTGACACGTCCGGACCTTCGAGCCCATTCCCCATCAACGACATCTGTGCCCGCCGCGACGAGGAACACGATCGCCGCCCACACTCGAGTCGACACGCCTCCATCAGCAAGCAGCAGAACCGCAAAGACTGGCACCAGCAATAGTCGGAGCACCGTGAGCATGTTGGGGCCGGTCCAAAAGCGGGAGTAAGTGACCGGGTCTCCCGCATGATCAGGGATGGGCGGTTTCACAGTGGCCTAGCCACGAGGTCCGCTCCTTCGGATGAGACGACAAGTGCATTGACAACATCTCCGCGGTGGTAGTCGCCTTCAGTCAGCAACGTCACCCC
>CAINMH010000005.1 GCA_903850745.1 uncultured bacterium | reverse complement strand
TCGGCCGGGATTGGTTCCGGCTGCCGCGGAGGTCTTTGAGCAATGGGCACGAGAGGACGTAGACGCATTAACGAAGCTCCCCATAAACCTCGTTGGTCCGATTGAAGAACTGCTGCGCCCGGCTCGCCCACAGCAGCCACCGCAGTACGGCGCTTACGCAGACGCGGCGGGCTTCTTGGTCGCGAACCGCATTCTGGGCGCAACTTCGGACAAACGCAACCGCGCGGAGCGAGGCGGATGGGCTCGGCGATTAAAACGTCGATTAAATCGGCGCGCGGTTCGATTGGGCAGGTGGGGCACGTGACCCGCCGCCTACACCTGCATATTGGTCCGAGGAAATCCGGGACAACTTTTCTGCAGCAGGCACTCATTTCCAATGCGCGGGCGCTCCGTACTGAGGGTTTGCTCTACCCGACGCCCGGCCGTTCGCTGCGGCAGCGACTTCTGGGTGCACCTCGTTTTCTCAACCACGAGAAGGAGTTACTTGCCGCCTGCACCTCAGAAGCCAGCTCGACACCCAAGTGGCTTGCGCACGCACTGGCGGCCACTTCAGGTGACATCATCCTTTCCGGCGAAGCCATAGCAGCCTGCTCCCCAGCTGAATTGGATCACCTGACCGCCTACTTGGGCGCGGGTGAACTCAATGTGATCATCACTGCCCGATCATTAGAAGCCGTTATCCCTTCTAGTTGGCAGCAGCACATTCGCAATGGTCGAACGGCGTCGTTGGAGGCATTTGTCGAAGACATCGCCAGGCGACATGATCAGCGCCTGCTAGCTCCGCTGACCTGGGCAACAGAACCGACTCAGGGCTTCTGGCTCGCGAACGACCACGCGGCCCTCGCCGAACGTTGGATCGCCCGAGGAGCACAGGTGAGTGTCGTGACAGTGCCCGCGGGATCAGCGCCCGCCGATACTCTATGGCAGCGTTTTCTCCGAGCGTTAGGTTTGAGCAATGCCGCCATTGAGGCATTTACTATCCCAAATATGCAGCCAGTTCACGTCGGTCTCACCGCACCCGAAGCTCTCACCTTGAGGGAGATCATCTGGCAGTTGGAGTGTGGCGGCATAGATCGCTCAGAGCGCAGTCTGTGGGCTCGTCGCTTGGTCAAGGACGTTTTCCGCGGGCGCCCGCAGCATGGTACGGCCCTACAACTAACGGGCACCGAACTCCATCGGGCTCGACAGTGGGCCGCGGATGACTCCGCACAGTTGGCCAAACTCGTTGAAGACGCTCAGATATCACTTTACGGGGATCTTGCCGACCTGACACCCGGCGAGATCGTGATGGAGATTGACCAGGCCCAACTCTCGCGCCAGATCACCGACCTCGGCGGCCGTTGCATCGCCTACCTCCAGGGAGCCCGCTCATGATCGTGGTTGTCTGTGGCCAGCACCGCTCCGGCTCGACCCTGACGTGGCAGGTGGCCCACGAGTTGCTCACCTCAGCGCAATCTGAGTCGGCTCAATCTGTGTCAGCGCCATTGTCGACACCGAGGGAGAACTTGCAGTTGCATGCACTTGATCCAGTCGCCGTCCGCATGGTCAAAGTGCATTTTTCCCCTGCGATGAAAAAGAAGGAATTCCCCCAGCGAGGTGCTCGCTACATCTACACCTATCGGGATCCACGTGACGTGGCCGCATCTCTCATTCGCAAGGGCCGGTACCAACCCGATCATGAGAAACGCGGAGTCAGAGGCGTCACGGCGATGATCCGCCGCGAACTGCGTGGTGACGCATTCTGGCGAACTCGGGAGACCTTGTGGATCGGTCGCTACGAAGAACTCGCGCAGGATGTTCCCGCACTGGTGCGCTCTCTTGCAGAGTTTCTCAGTGT
>CAINMH010000004.1 GCA_903850745.1 uncultured bacterium | reverse complement strand
GAACTTCGCGATCGTCGGGTCGATGCCGACGAGGGTGACCCCGGCGGTCTCGTAGGAGCGCAGGAGGCTGCCGTCGTTGGCACCGATATCGAGGACGGTGTCGCCGGCGGCGAGGCCGGCACGGCGCTCGAGGCGGTGGGCGGTGCGGCTCAGGTGCTGGAGCATCGAGGCGTTGAGGCCGCTTCGGTAGCCGTAGTTGTCGCCGTAGAGCACCTCAGCGGGGAAGGAGTCGCGCAGTTGGGCCAGGCCGCATGATTCGCATACGACGAGGCTCAGGCTGCCGTCGTCGACCGGCTCAGTGGGCGAAGCCGGGAACACCCCGGTGAAGGCCTGGAGCCCGAGGTCGAGAACCTCGGTGATCTGCGTGCTCTTGCAGATACGGCACTGCGAGATGGCACTCAAGGTCCTAGCTCCTCAATGTCGATGTGCACTGAGGAGGTTGCTTCCCAATGCACGGGTAAGCATAGACGAGTCAGGGACCCCGTGAGCTGATGCTCGGACCCACCGCCCACTGGGCATGTTGACGCCCCTTCGGGTCGACGGCGCACGTACCGGATAAAGCGATTCCCCCAACTGGGGGCCACCTGGGCTCATGATTGCGCTCCGCGCCGGCCTCACTTCCCCGGCGGTGGGTAGGCGAACGACTCGAACGGCACGTCCTTGGAGCACTCGAGCACCTGACCGATCGTGATGCTCTGCCACAGATTGCGCCGGGTGATCTCATCAGCGATTCGGCAACCAGCGGGAGGGGCGACGACGCCCTGATTCTCGCGGATCAGCCAGATGCTTTCGGGCATCGTCGCCACGGCCCGAGCATTCAGCCCTCGTTCAGCCTGGTAGGGGATGAACATCTGCTCCTTCGAGCACGGCGCGCGCCGTCCCCACAGCCCCTGCTCGTAGGCGCAGCCCTCGTCGCCATCCGCGGGAACCAGGGACCAAAGTTCCCGGGCGCCTGCACGCCAATAGTCGGTCGGCCACGCACCGTCAATCGGTGCAATCGCGGTCGTGCCCGCGTTGTAATAGACGTAGGAATAGGGGTGCAATTGGACCTGGCCGATGACCGGGACGAGCAGCCCGACGCTCACCACCACCCAGTAGGCGACGGCGAACCGGCGATCGAACTGGCGTCGGGCACCCCAGCGCGCCACGGAGGCAATCGCAAATGTCGCCAACAGGGCGAATGCCGGTACGGCGAACAGGTACTGCCTCGACCCGTTGTACACGACCGCGCCGCCGACAATCGCGAGAGTCAGTGCGCCGAAGGCCTGGATCACCCAGGGCATCAGTCCGAGGACCTCACGAGGGCCACTCGGATCACCCGGCTCAGGGCGCCGGAGCAGGCGCGCGAGCCACGCCACGACTCCGACCAGTGAGCCAATGAAGACAAGGAGTGGCAACTGGGCGGCGAACCACACAGGCAGGTACCACGGCGGTGCCGGTTGGCTCAGCCACTGGCCGGCCGTAATGAGGTACTCATTGAAGGCGAACTGGCGTGCCTCAAGGTAGGCGCCGACACCTAGGGCGATCGGATCCGAGAAGAGGCGCGGATAGATGGCGAGAAGGATCACGTAGGCAGCGATACTGGCACCCGCCACATCAAGGAACGGAGTCCACAGACGGCGGGTCGGCAACCGCGCCCACCAGGACCAAAAAAGGCGAAACACAAGGGCGCCGACCACCGACAGTGCGATCATGATCCCCGCGAACGGACGGGTCCCGGCAGCCGCGACCAATGCGACCGCGAGTAGCGCTGCAATGAGCAAGCGACGGCGAACGTTAGTTCCGCTCGGCGGGGCGACGCACATGGCGGTGGCTGCCAGCATTGCGAGCGAGTAGGCGGCTGCCACCGGGATGTCCTTCGGATTGAACATCCCGTGCCCAACCCAGAGCGGCACCGATGCAAGCACTGCCGCGGCCAAGACCGCCCACCTCCACGACCGAAGAACGAGTCGTGCAGCGAAGGCGACGGAAGCGACGCCAACGATCGCCCACGCGACGGACCCCAGGTGCCGCACAGCGAAGGCATTGCCGGAGAGGCTCACGGAATCCAGCGAATCGACCCCACCCGCCATAGCGATGACGTGCCCTGGCAATGAACCTACGGGCCCATATGAGTTCAGGTACCAGATCTGACCCAGGTCGGGCGCTCCATTGACGATTGCTGTCGGCTCGGTGAACCAGCCGCTGTCGAGGTAGGACTGCAGAAAGCGCGCGAGCCCGTATTCATCCCACGTTGCGCCCACCATCAGTGCGCCCGAGACTGCCAGGAACAGCGTGAGGACGAGGGAGCAGACACTGATCACGATGACCGGGGTCGGCACGTCCCGCGAAGGGGTCGCTATGAATGCCGTGAACCTGCGCAGACTGGTCATGCATCACCCAAACTCTCGATCGCCTCGTGGACCATGCTCATCATGTCAAGCCGACTCTGATGACTGCCATGCGTCCGACGAATACTCCGTTTCCACCCGCTCCCACGGATGGGCGGCTAGGACCGTAATATCCTCCTGAGCGCAGGCGCCATTTGACTCCACCCTGGAGTACGTATGGGGTCAGCGGGTCATCTTGGGCCATCGTTCAAATCGACGGTGGTCGACAGGACTGGCGTCGATGAGGAGGAGCCCGTGAGCGTTGCCGTGGTCATGCCCGCTTGGAACGAGGCGGAGGGCATTACCGAGTTCATTTTCGAACTCAATGCAGCGCTTCGAGAGTGGGATCCGATGTTCATCGTCATCGATGACTGCTCAACCGATGGGACAGCCGAGCAAGTTCATTCACTGGCAAGCAGAGACATTCGGGCATCCGTGCACCGAAACGCCGTCAACTCGGGGCATGGGGCAAGCACTGTCACGGCCCTGAGACTCGGCCTCGAGACGAACGCCGACGTGGTCATCGCCATCGATGGTGACGGGCAATTCATCGGGTCAGACGTGGCCTCGGTTCTGGCGCGACTCCTCGAGGGCGATGTCGATCTTGTCGAGGGCATCCGAGTCGGGCGCGATGATCCCACTTATCGTCGCGCGGTGTCGGCCGCAACGTGCGCATTGGTGTGGCTCCGAACGCGAAAGTCTCCGACCGACGCAAATACGCCGCTGCGCGCGTACCGCCCGGCCGCGCTGGCCAGCCTCCTCGCCGCCATTCCACCAACGGCCGTGACGCCGAATCTGTTGGTCTCGGCTATGAGCCGACGTTGGGGGCTGCGCATTGCAGAGGTCCCGGTGAGCTCACGGGCAAGGCGCGGCAGCGTGCAGGACGGCACCACCTGGGGCAAGTCGCATAAGCAGCTGCCTAGCCGGAAATTCGTCAAGTTTTGCGCGAAGGCCACCGTCGATTGGATCAAGACTCCGTTCGCGCCCCTTGGCCAGACTGAGCAGGGTAAGACGGCTCCCTCCGAGAGGTGAGCCGCTCGACTCTCGGGCGATGGCGAGGGTTCGGCCTTCAGCCGATCGGTGACAAGATGATGGCGATTTCACCGTCGCTGATCGGCACCTGAGTGACCCGGCACCGTTGCTGCTGACCCCAGTTGGTGATCTCAGTGGTGCGCTTCAAGTAGTCGCCACTCCATGCCTCGTGCAGAACGATGGTCGTTCGGCCGGGTGGGCAAAGGGCCAAGTTCGGAATTGCTTCATGCCACAGCACATTGGTGTTCACCCCATCCCCGACCGGAATGGCGCTCGTTACCGGAATGTCATCCGGCCATAGGCCGCTCTCTCTGACGAGCCACCTGAATGTCGGCCACGACCAGTAGTCGACCGCCCACTGAATCTCAGTACTTGGGTCGAACTTTCCCTCAAGTGCGGACACGAGTTCAGAGCCGGCGAAGCGGAACTGCGGCCGTTCGTATTGAATGAGTCGCACGGTGCTGACCGTGGTGGTGACTGCCACGATGATCGCGGTCACGACGACCGCAAGTCGACGCATGGCGTTACGGCGGCCGGCTGCGGCGCTGGATGACTGGTCGTCCTTGGGGACGAGTGTGGTCTGCGCTATCGAGAACAGGCCCAGAAGGGAGGCCGCAGCCATGGCCCAAAGGCCGATCGACCATCGCCCACCCGCATCCCACTGGATGTCGTTGACATATGAAAGCGTGGCCGCCACGCCCTCGTAACTCACGACCAGACTCCACAGCAGTATCCACACCGGCCGCGGCGTCGACCGCCTGGTCGCGGCAAAACGAATTCCGCGAACGATGAGCAGGATTGCACCGAGGCAGATGAAGATCCCTGTCGCCCACTGCTCACCATTGGCGAGATTGCCGCGCAGGATCCCGACCACATCCGAAGCGTCACGGAGGCTCACCGATGCATTCGCGTAGCCCTGTCCATATCCGTACTGACGCCCTGGCCCGATGAATCCAATGCTCCACGCCGTCGCGATGCCTGCCACCACATACGCGGAGGCGACGAAGGCCACCTGACGGAGCCGCGACCTACGCCCCCGGTCAATGACCAGGGCAACTGCGTACACGAGGCCGGCAGATGCAGCAGCCACGATGAAGTAGTAGCGCGTGGCGAGCATTCCGGCGATGAGAACGAGAGCGAAGGGAATGGCACCCCGCACGGTGCCGCTACGGACGAGCAGCGCGGTCACGAGCAGCATTCCGGCCACGGCGAGAAGTTCGGCGCTGTATGCCCGAATTTCCGTGGCGTAGAAGAGTGGGAGTGCCGTGGTCAGGGCCAGCGGAGGAACGCCCAGTGACACGGTGCGTGGAAGGTGCAGAACTCGCCGACCAATCAGGTAAGCCACCGCAATGGTGGCCACGAATGCGGCGAAGGGGAGGACGCGCAAGGCAGCGGGTGACGAACCCAGCGCCTGGATGGTCAGGCCGAGTCCTACGGTGAAGCCGGGCGGATCAAGGTTGAAGCCGGTCATCCCATTCAGGACTCCCACGCCCAGCCACTGACCGGGTGCGTCCAACGGGGAGTCGTGACTGAGTCCGCGGCTCAGCCAGTACTGCCCGGACTCGTCGAACCAGATGTTGGGATCGGACAGGTGTCGCCAAGCAAAGATAACCAAGCCCGAGCACAAGACGACCAGAACCGCCAAGGTCCCCCACGCATCCAGAGTTCGGAGCTGAAGCTTGTTCGGCATGCGTGAAGGGCCCCTCGCGTGGACTGAATCTCTTTCGTCAGCGGTTATGCTACGCCACCGTCTCGAAACACTGACGCGTTCAGAGCCTGCAACCTTCGGGGGCATAACCTCGGGCCCGGTACCATCGACTTCGGCGAAGTCCGGCTGATGCGGAACCGCCCGGGACGCCACCTTGGAGTTGGACGTCTCACCGGTGTGGAGAGGGTGTGGGGTGAAGCTACGCGAAGCCTTGAGGCAGTCAGCCATCCCGTACCTCGTTCTCGTCGTAGCTGCAGTGGTCCTCGGCAAGTATGTCGGCTACCTCCGTGAGAACGTCTGGCCCGAAATTCCCCTCATCAAGTCCCACGCTCCCTCCATCTATGTCACGGCCGCCGGCCTAGCAATTGCCGGGGTCGTCTGGCTCTTCTATCAGGGGCACCGGACCAAATCCGTCGCACTCCAATGGTTCCTCGGGCTTCTCATTGCCACCTGGGTCCTCCACTTCACCCTTGCGCTGTCTCACGGTGACAGTTTCGTTCTCAGCGCTTTCTTCTTCGTACCCGTACTCGTGGGGATCTGGATCAAGACTCCCAGCGAGAGTGATCTGCTGACGACGCTGACGTTCATGGGCTGGCTGGTGGCGGGCATCCTCGTCGCGACACGGCTTCTCGAAATGCTCGGGTGGATCCCGATGCTTGACGTGGGCGCAGGGCTGGTGCAATTCGAGAAGGAGCAGTATTGGTTGCCTCTCTCAGGCTGGCTGGGCCCGGAGGGGCGCTGGCCTGGCCCCGGTGGGCACAACGCCATGACTGGGAACTCGGGAGCGATGCTCCTCGTCCTCGCCGTCGCAATCCGGGGGCGAACGAAGTACGTCCTTGGCCTCATAGGGCTGCTCACCCTCCTGCTCACCAGCAGTCGGAACTCATTCATCGGTGCCTTCGTTGGCGTCGTACTCGTCGTTGCCTTCGGTGACAACTGGCTCACGAGGCGTATTGGCAGGAAGTCGGCGGCGGCGGCCCTCGCTGCGTTCTTCGCTCTCGTGGCCGCATATGTCATTGTCCTCAACCCCGGCTTGACTGGGCGAAACGTCTACTGGCGGTTGTTCGTGGGCCTATGGCAGGAGAGCCCATGGGTTGGCGTTGGATCAACTGGAGTATCGGCGGGCGACCCCGCCATCTCGGGTACCAACGCCCACAACCTCATGATCGACTCCCTCACACGGTACGGGGTGTTCGGCGCAGGACTCGTGGCAGCAGTGCTTGTCATTGCCCTCGTCATCACGATCGGGGCCGCGCGATTCGCATACGTGCTCCCACTCGGTATCGTCAGTACGTTCTGCACCATTGGACTCGTCGAGTCCGACATCAACTGGCTGGGCCTCTCCGAGTTGATCCTCTGGCTCATTCTCGCGGTGTCTCTAGCCGCCCAAGCGGACCCTCAGGAGCCTCAAGTCGACCAGTCATCAGCTGAGCACACCTGGGTAGCCTGAACATGTTCGTTCGTGCAAGCGAACCCCTGGGAGTGCAGAGTTCAGAGCCCGGTGGGACACGCAAATTTATCCAAACCCTCAAAACGCCCGAGGCCGCCTTGGCCAGGGTGCCGGCCAACCTCTGGACTGCCTGCGTCGTCTCTGGATACCTGCTTCTCGTGGTCCCAACGCTGGCCCGGCACGTGCTGTGGCGCGACGAGGCGCAGATGTGGCTGGTGGCGCGCGCCAGCCAGGACTTCTCGCAACTCCTTGCGAACATGAGCTACGAGAATCGTCCGATCCTGTGGTTCCTGCTCGTATGGCCTATCGCCCGTTTCAGCTCCAACCCTGAAGCCATGAAACTTCTCAACGTTGCAGCGGCTGGCATATCCGCCGCCGTAGTGAGCCGCTGGCTGCCACTCTTCCGGTTGGAGCAATTGGCTCTATTGGGCGGATTCCTCTTCGTCCTCGGGTATTCGACCGTCACTCAGGGCTACATGCTCGGTGTTGCGCTGACCATCGGATGGGCGGCGGCTTACACACGTCGAATGTTCGCGACGCAATTCATCATTGCGGGCTTGATGGCATCCGTGCACGTGCTCTTTACCGCTATCGCCCTACCCCTGATGGTCGTCACTGCAATCGTCTGGGCCAAGTCCTCCCATGGAACCTCGGCGCGGGCTCGACTATCCACGATTGTCGCTGGCATCGCAGGAGTCAGCCTTGCGCTTGCAAACCTGCTGCTCGTCATTCCGCCAGCAGACTATTGGTTTCGTGAATCGCCACCTATTCCCCTGCTGGAACGAGTTCGGGACTCCACGATTGTCCTCGATTCACTTCATTACGTTGCTTCATCGGTCGTAGCGCCGGGCGTGGCTCTGCCTCGACTTCTTGCCAGCCTTCCCTCGGAGGTCTTCGCCATCCCGGTGGCAGTGATCCTCGTCATCGGGCTCCGGCGCGCTGGACTGACCCTCATCGCTCCCGCCATCGCCCTTGTCGTGGTGGTTGGCAATGGGGTGCTCGGTTACGGCCCGTACTGGTGGCATTCGGGGCCGATCATCCTGATCGTCGTGCTTGCCGTGGTCATGACCCGAGTGGTGACGGGCGGACCGTGGACACGCGGATCCCTGATCTGGCAGTGTGCGGCCCTTTGGCTCGTTCTGGCCCTTCAGGTATTGGCGGGTGTTTCCTTCCCCGGGACGACGCTGCGGGGCTCGACCGACTACTCCGGGTCGAAGGAGGCGGCCGCCATCATCAACGCGGCGTGCCCTCGCAGCTGCCCGCTCGTCACCGATATCAACTACCGGGCTGCAGCCGTCTCTGCATACCTGGGAGGACAGTCGATGTACCAGCTGAACGGCGGCCTCGACGGGACCTTCACCATCTGGACTCGAAGCAATCTGCAATCCGGCGACGTCTCGTGGGCGAGCACTGTTGCAGCTCTGACCGAGCGCGGCCCCGGTGCGCTGGCAGTTCTCAGCGAGCTACGTGATCCACCACCAGAGATCGAGGTCATCGGTCATACAGGCGGTGCGGTGTGGGCCGACGAGGAGTTTCTCGTAGTGCGCCTGCGGGCGCAGTAGTCGACTTCCGAGAATCCACCTCTGCTCATTGCAGGATCCCGAGAGCGATTGACCGCGGCGTACGCATTCGACTGGCGACGGCTTGATTCTCGCTACTGACTGGCAGCCACCGGATTCTTCTTCGTGCAGATTCGCCCCGGCGCACCCGCCACGCATCGGTAATCTCGCTCAAGCAAGGCTTGAACATCTTCGAGGTACTCATTCCATGCTGGAACACCGGGGAGAGGCAAGGCCTCGGCCGCAAAGAGAATGACGTTTGCCGACGGCAGGCAGTTCAACGTGGAGTCAAGAAGGCTCTTCGGATCGAGGTCCGACTGCCCGAAGTACGGGCAGGCGAGTGTCCAATCCTGCAGGCCCTGAGCGTGGCCTGCATCATTGCCCTTCCCGACGCGCGCGTAGGTGGTGGGCGCGCCAGACGACCTGATGAAGATCGATTCCGGGGGATCACCGAGCTGTGACGAGATGATTCCTCGCGCGTATTCGATCGGGGTCACATATGACGCCATCGACGGAATCCCCGCAAGGAGTACGGCAAACCCCAGAAGGGCGCCTACGTTCATGCCGCCCGCACGGGAGAGATACCGCGGCCCGCGTGATGCGAGAAGTGCGAGGGAGATCGTTGACAGCGCAACGAAGACCTGCGCGTGACTGACCCAAAGACCCGTAACTGCGAGGACAGCGACGGCAGCCACTGTCGCGGCGATGACCGCCCGAGTGAGATGCGAGCCGATGGGGTCTAGTGCGCGATTCGCTTGCGCCCTGCGATGGCCGAGTACGAGCAGGAGCACGACGGCCATCGTCAGCAGTGAGACTTGGGTGTTCACCGTGAACACGCGCGTAATGTGCGAGATAACCGCCCCGACCCCGGGTTGCGACGTCGCATCCTGAGCATAGGAGGCGCTGGAACGGAGACTGTTCAGGTAGGGAAGGAGTTCCCCTCGGGCGACCATCAGCAGGGCTATGAGGGCCAGTGAAGCCACGGTGCCGAGGCTGACTCTCAGCGCACCACGCCGATCGCGACCAAAAATGAGCAGCACGGCAACGGCCACAATTGCGACCGGAAGCATGACCAGTTTGAAACAGGCGAGTACCGCCAAGAGAAGGCCTGCCACAAAGGGGCGCCCGCGGACAACGCAGGCGATCACGGCGAGGGTGAGCGCAATCCCCGGTAAGTGCGAACCGCCGGGGCTGTAGAAGGCCCCTGTGATGATCACAGGGGATGCCACGAATGCGATGAACGTGCTCATACGTACGTTGAGCGCGAGTCTCCGGCAAATCGAGAAGACGGAGATGGCGGCCACCACGATCCAGCCGACCTCAATGAACCAGCCGGCTAACGGCGTGATCGAACGGCCCAGGGCGAGTGTGTAATGGAACAGCGGATCCTTGTTCTCGTAGACATCCACGTAGAGCCGATCGCCGGCGCGGAGCCGCTCGGCAACGGAGATGAACATGCCGTAGTCACCCGTGCGAAGGGGTAGTTCCTTGAAAAGGAGTAATACCCACGTGCAAGCGGTCAGACCGGCTACAAGCGGTCCGATTGAGGCCAGTAAGCCGCGAGTTCGGTGTAAAAGATTCACGTGTGCGCCCTGCCCGTCCGCATTGACCTTCGACCTCGCATCGGGGCCGAGGGTAGCGTCAACAGCCGAACTGCCGGCCTACCGGACCCGAAACAGGGGCCTGATCGGTTCGCATTCAAGCCGTTCGAGCAAGTCTCCCTGAGCCAGCCCCTCCGCAACCGAGCCCAGCGCCTCGGCATAGGCAGCAGCAACAACCGAGATGTCGTCCGCGGTGTGGGCTGTTGTCACCTCATGGGTAGCGAGCACGAGCACGCCTCGGCGCAGCATCTCCTGCAGTAGCAGGGTCTTGGCCTGGGCCAGGATCTCGGGGTCAGGGAGAGACCATTGCTGGAACATCCAGGTCGGGTGCCCGGTGAACGAGAGAAATTCTCGAGAGGCAACCGGGCGCGAGGATTCGACCTGATCGATGAGTGCCTGCCCGATCGAGGCCATCTGGCGGGTCGGCTCACCGGTCGCCATGCGGTCCAGAACGATCCGGGCAGCGGTCAGCGAGAGGGTCTCGCCGCCAAAGGTGCCGGAGAAGAAGATCGACGGCATGAGCTCGAGGATGTCGCGCCGGCCGGCGATGGCCGAGAGCGGGAATCCGTTCGCGAGGGCCTTGCCGAATGCGGCGAGATCAGGGGTCACCCCGAAGAACTCTTGGGCGCCTCCGGGAGCGAAGCGAAATCCGGTGAGCATCTCGTCGAAGACGAGGACGATGCCGTGCTCCGCCGTGATGCGGCGTACGCCCTCAAGGTAGCCGGGCTCCGGCCAAGCCGAGGTCATCGGCTCGATGATGAGCGCGGCAATCTGGTCGGGGAACTCGGCGATCACAGCCAAGAGGGCGTCAAGGTCGTTGTAGGGGATGGCGTGGGTGAGCGACTGAGTCTGCGAGGGCACGCCGCGGTTCATGCTCGTCGACCCGATGAACCAGTCCTGCCAGCCGTGGTAGCCGCAGACGATCACGTGCGACCGACCGGTCGATGCCCGCGCCAGGCGGATGCAACCCGAGGTGGCATCGGTGCCGTTCTTCGCGAACCGCACCATTTCGGCGCACGGGATGAGGTTGATCATCCGCTCGGCAACCTCAGCCTCGATCGGGTGGGAGAGCGAGAGGGTCACCCCGTCGCGGAGCTGCTTGATGACGGCTTCTTCGATCTCCTCGTCGCCGTAGCCCAGCGCAACGGCTCCGAGCGAGCACACGAGGTCGACGTACTCGTTGCCGTCGATATCCCAGGTGTGGCTGCCCTTCGATCGGGCAGCGAACAGCGGCGCGGCCCCCACCGGGTACTGCGTGCGCGACTTGCTGAAGGTCTGCGACCCGAGGGGGATCACGGCCTCTGCGCGCTCGAGGTAGGCGGTCGATCTGGCATAGCGCTCGGTCAGTGACTCAGGCATTCATCGCTCCGGTATCGAGGCCGTCGAGCGCAGCATTGCGCGCAGCATCCATCGTAGTTCTGCTCATCGATGGGTGCGCTCGCAGCAACTCGAGCACGTCGGCCAGATCGAACTCGGGCGAGGAGGGGAACAACTCCGAGTAGACCCATCGGACGAAGGCGAGGTCCTCCGGCGTGTCGACAGTCCAACGGAGGCCAGACAGGTCGACGTCACCGGCGAAGTTCCCGAGCGCAAAGCGCTCGGGGCGACGGTAGACCCCAAGGGTCACGTGCTCCCGCTCGTGCGGATCGGTTGAGTTGGACGCCACCCACCGGAGCACAGAACTGCGCACGACCTCAACATCGAGGCCATCCGGGTAGCTGGGCTGCAGGGTGTTCGAGCAATAGTCGAAGTCACCGGCAACAAACGCCTCGATGACCGAATCGATCACAGCAGGCGAGGCGAGGGGGCAGTCAGCGGTCAGCCGCACGACCACCGACGGCTCGAAGGCATCGATCGCCCTGACATAGCGCCCAAGCACATCATCCAAAGGCCCGCGAATCATCGCCACACCGAGGCTCGAGACAAATGCAGCCAACTCGTCATCGGACGGGTCAACGGAAGTGGCTACAACGAGCCCAGACAGTCGAGTGGCACGTGAAATGCGCTCGATCTGCCGCTGAATCATCGGTGCGCCCGAGAGGGGTGCCATCACCTTGCCCGGCAGACGAGTCGAAGTCACCCGGGCTTGAATCACTGCAAAGGCGTCCACTTGCCTATTCTTGCGCAGACGTGCACCTGCGTGGTTGGCCAGATGCAAGCGGCCCGAATTGGTTATTCAACAAGTCAGGCTTCAAGGCATTTCGCCCCCCGTGATCTGACGCCAAGCTGGTCGCTTTCGTGACGCCAAAAGAGGAATGCGATGACCGGTTGGTCTTGGGGTGCCCGTCCGCATGGCCGCGGTAATCATCTGCAGGCTGGGCAATGGTGGGTCAGAAATCCTGCGGTTTGATTACATCAAATCGCGAGGTTTACATTCTGTAGCCATGTATCAATAGACAGGTGAGCACCAACCGATCCGAAGATTCCTCGAAGCGTCTCTCCTGCGACAAGAGTCTGGATGCCCGCGGAAGGACCACCGAATTCCGCGGGGTTCTGATCGACCTCGCCGTTACGTAGACTGCCACCTCCTGGTCCCGGTTAGTGCAAAACTCGCCGTAGTTGGAACTTGAGGGCAACCCCTGCCGTAATCAAAGCAGTCCTGTCCTTGTCACCGATCAAGTTGGGATTCCTCCTGATGACTTCGGACTCGGCCGTTGTCAGGCGCTGAGGGAGTCTTGGGCGTGGGTTGCTGAATGCTGCGTTCGCTTGGTAAGTCGCCGGTCTCTTCACTTGGACCGAGTAAAGTTCACCTTGATTTGGTTTCAAAGTTTTGCCTTGTGCGAACTTGATGCAACTGACTCTGGATTGGAGAGCCATCAACGTCCGACAGACAATTCGAGCAAGCCTTGAATTGCT
>CAINMH010000003.1 GCA_903850745.1 uncultured bacterium | reverse complement strand
GATCTTGCGATGATTCCGATTGAGAACTCGATTGCGGGTCGCGTCGCCGATATTCACCATCTTCTGCCGCACTCTGATCTACACATCGTGGGTGAGTACTTCATGCCTATTCACTTCCAGCTCATGGCCTTGCCGGGTGCGACCGTTAACCAGATCGCTACCGTGCGCAGCCACGTACATGCACTGAGCCAGTGCCGCCGCTTTATTCGTGAAAACGGCTGGAAATCAGTCATCGCTGAAGATACGGCCGGTTCGGCTCGCGAAGTTGCGGAGCTGGGCGATCCCACTGTTGCGTCGCTCGCCCCACGTCTGGCTGCGGAGCTGTACGGCCTGCACATACTTGCGGAAGACGTGGAAGACGAGCACCACAACACGACGCGGTTCATCGTGTTGTCGCGTGACGCCCAGGAAGTGACTAGTGCTTCGGGTCCGGTGATTACGACGTTCGTGTTCCGGGTCCGCAACGTTCCGGCGGCTTTGTACAAAGCTCTCGGTGGTTTCGCCACTAATGGCGTGAACATGACGAAGTTGGAGAGCTACCAACTCGGCGGCTCGTTTGCAGCAACTCAGTTCTATGCCGATGTTGAAGGGCACCCCAGCGATCCTTCGCTTGCGCTGGCCTTGGAAGAGCTCGCGTTCTATTCGGCGTACTTGCGCGTCCTCGGAACGTACCCGGCGAGCCCCTTCCGCAAGGAACTCGCCGAGTCTTAATCGTGCTATTCGTGCGGTGCAATATCTTGGACTAGTGCAAGGCCCGCGAACGTCGGGAGTCGACTTCCGCAGAATGCATGGCAAAACGAGTAGCACGCTCCTCGCCAGCAAACGGCTAGTTCAATCGAGACGGCGCATGTCTGTGGGGCAGACAGTGT
Source organism: uncultured bacterium (assembly GCA_903850745.1). GTDB lineage: Bacteria > Actinomycetota > Actinomycetes > S36-B12 > S36-B12 > CAINMH01. The sequence continues at coordinate 30,458 of CAINMH010000003.1, read as the reverse complement.
GGGAAGAATCCCGCCAAACCCAGACTGCTCCACCCTCATCCACACAAGCGATCGGGGAATCGAGGTTGAAATCCTGATTGCCTTTCACCCCACACAGATCGAAAGCCGTTGCACTTCCAATCGAGGAGGCGCCATCAACACTGAAGGTGGCGTCGTGAGATTGGATCGAGCAGTGGACAGTGATTGAGCTGGGTGCTTGCATGCTCACGCCCCACCACGCGAGGCCTGCGCCCGCGATCACAGCCACGGCTGCCGCGCAGGCAATCGCGGCAAACCGCCATAGCGAAGGAGCAGACTCAGACGAAACCATCGCTCGTAAATTCTTCAATTGGGCTTCTCGTACGTCCCCTGGCAACGCGAGATCGCACCACTCACGCTCTTGATCGCTTGGTTCACGGTCGATCATGGCCGGCCTCCTCATTCGTCATCTCGTCAGTCGCGAGTTGGGACATCAATGCGCCTCGCAGCCACCTCAGCCGGGTGCGCACTGTGGCTGGAGAGATTCCTAGTCGGTCGCCAGCCTGCGTTGAGTTCAAACCATCCCGAAAGACAGCGATGGCGACATTCTGATAGTCCTCGGGCATGGCCAAGATCGCAGCTTGCACTCTGAGCACGAAGTCTTGGGTCGCAATTGCATCGCCAACCGGGTCGAAATCCGCAATGTCATCTGGGAGATCATCGATGTCAGCTAGATGCGGCTGCGACATTCGAGTCACCAGCCGACGGGAGACCGTGAACAGCCAAGGCAACAGACCCCCCTCTTGGTGCAATTCCACCGACGCGCGCTGACGCCAGAGTGCGGTGAAGGCCTCTGCACAGACCTCCTCAGCGAGGTTGAGGTCACGGGAACGCGAAGCCGCGAAGGAGTAGATGGCCCGGTGATGGCGTAGGTAAATGCGCTCAAAAGCTTCCTCATCGCCGCGCCGAGCTAGCGGCCAGTCTTCGAGATCCACTCCCCCTCCTCTCGCAACCGTGCCACACGCCTGCCCACCAGTCAATGCAAGTTGCCCTTGACTCGAGATGGCCACCTTTGGCACAAATATTGCCATGAGAAGTAAGCACTTCGCGGACTCTAAGATTTTTGATGCTCACGCGAAACACTTCCTGAGTTTCTTGCATAACAGTGGGTAGGAGCCCATTTGGGAGGCGTGCATGGCTTATGTGGGGCGAAATGCTTTAGTGCTGACGTCCGTTGCAGCACTGGCATTGTCATTGTCGCTGTTTGCCAGCCCGCCTGCAGACGCGTACGCCTTGACGGGATGCAAATTCAACGGAACCGACCCAGTGGTCACGTACGTATTCACGGGCTTGGTCTCTACGAGCAGGCGTAGCGCCACACTTGATGGGGCTGCTGCCTGGAACGCAACAACAGTGCCCAGCACCTTCCGTGCTTGGCGGTCTGGCGATCCCTTGCGTTTGACGGTGGATGAGGCTTCCTACACCGATACCTTCGAAGCTCGAATCGTGGGAACTTGTCCCACCGGAGTGTGGGTGGGAAACGCAGTCCAGATGGACTGGAACACGCCATCATCTGGTGGTCTCGGTGGCAACGCATACGCACTCGAAGGTATTGCGGTTCACGAACTCGGACACGCACTGGGTCTGGGACACACGACAGGGACTACCTGCTCGGGAACGGCTTCGGTTATGCGCAACGGTATGCCGTTCTGGTCCTGTGGCTGGGGAACGTGGCCCTTTTATGACGATCGCCAGGGTGTGCGGGCAATTTACTAGACAGGAGATGATCCATGAAGTCCGTAACCGGTTTTGCTGCGGCGATCGCGACCGCTTGCGCGTTGTCAATTTCAGGCTGTGCCACACCATCGTCTGGCCCTTCAACAACCACGGAGTCGCCCATAACTGAATCTCGGGCTGCAGCCCACTCGGTCTACGTAGAAGGGTTCTACGTTCCATTCGAATCAGTTGAGGATCTGGCACGGCGCTCTGATGTGATTCTCATCGGACGCATCCAACCAAATCCCATCTCGAGTTTTGAGGATAAAGTTGACGGTCGTGCACAACCTCCGGAAACGAGGATCCCAGTACTGGTCTACGACGTTGAGGTGAGCCAAGTCTTCCAAGGCACAATCTCCGGCAACGTCCAACTGGTGCGATACGACGATGTAGCCGTCTTTGGGAGTGGGCAGGGCCCGACGCCAACGAACGCGGAAGTCGTTCTTTTTCTGAACAAAGGTCCTTCTGGTGCTTACGCGATCATGGGCTTGGACCAGGGGCTTGTCGACGTCGTTGACGAAAACCTCCGGTGGCGTGTGAATGAGCCGTCAAAGTTCCCATCGTCCCTTGAAGAGCTTAAGTCGATCCTCTTGTCCTAGACGTCTAGATTTTCAGCGCGGGGGGGGCGGGGGGCTCCCCGCGCAAGTGAGCCCTGGAGCCACAGAAGGACGTTTAGTCCAGATAGTCGCCACATCTTTGTTTGTTGCCCGGTTGTGGCACTCCAGTGCGAGTTGTTGCCCGGTTATGGCAACTTTCAGCAGGGAAAAACCTGCCACAACCGGGCAACGAGGGAATTCGGGGTGCCACAACCGGGCAACGATGGGAAACACGGAATGGGTTCGACCCCTCTAAGCCCGTGGACCTGTGAAATTCGCCTTTGGGTGCCTAGTTGCTGACTTGTGGCAGTGCCCCTTGTTCAGTTGCTGACTTGTGGCAATCTTTTAGGTACGAAATGTTGCCACAAGTCAGCAACTACAAAATTTGGGTTGCCACAAGTCAGCAACTGCGAAGTGGTTAGACCACGCGCCCCACACCAGTGAAGTGTGCGTTGGTCCATGCAGTGCCTTTCATCGGCGAAATGATCACGCCGACGCCGTAGTCGGATGCGTTGACGATTTTGCCGCGGCCGATGTACATGCCCACGTGATGGGCTCCGTTGTCCAGGTAGAACACCAGATCTCCGGGGAGCGCTTCCTTTACTGGAATCCGCTTTGTTTGGTTGTACTGGTCGTAGCTGTAGTGCTCGAGCTGAACCCCTGCTCTTCGCCACGCGTACATCGTCAGGCCTGAGCAGTCGAAGGCACTGGGCCCCGAACCACCAGTGGAGTAATTGTCTCCAACCTGTGCGAGTGCGATCGCGACAGCGCGAGATCGCATGGACGCAGCGCGAGCTGCCGCCCGTTCCTTGCGAATTTGTGCAACCGCGACCTTGCGCTGAACCTGAGAAAACGCGACCACATGCACATTGGTGGCTAGCGGTGCACGAACCGATGTCGTACTTATGGCGACCTGCGGAGCAGTTTGATCTGCCTGCGCTGGTCCGGTTGTTAAGACTGTCGCGATGGCGGCGGCAAATAGGCCCGCCACCGAAATGCGACGCATGAAATGCGACATGGAACTCCTTCGATTGCTGCCTCCCAGGTGAGCTGACGGGCTCGGGCGCGAAGGTCACGCCCTACCGCGTGGGGAGTTGTGCTCCCACTTGCGGATTCGCCCCATGGACATTGCAGGAGTGCCCTGCAACCTCCGGTTGGGTCCCCGGTACGGCCCCGAAGGGCCGATTCGGCAGGTCACCCGTGCCCCGCGGTTGCGAGGCCTATTGGCGGGTGACGAAATGACCGTACGTTTGCTCGGTCTTGATCGGCCAATAGCCGTCCAGATAACGGACAGATAACGGCCAGACCCATATGTCACATACGTCACACGAGGTCGCGAAGGGGACTTAGCCCCGTGAATCGGCCACCGCAATGAGGAGGTCCGCGACTCCCTCGTCGGTATTGGGTGGCAGGACATGGGTAGCGGCCGCGAGGGCTCGTGGGTGAGCATTGGCCACTGCGTACGACGTCGTGGCCCACTCGAGCATGGGGATGTCATTAGGAGCGTCACCGACGGTAACCACCTGATCGGGCCCGAGGCCATGGGACCTGGCCACATGGGCCAGCGTGCTCGCCTTGCTGACGCCAAGCGCGCTCAACTCCATCAGCGGATCGTCGATCACGCCAGACGGCGCAGAGTGCGTGACCTCGCAGATATCGGCCAAGGCGCTGTGAGTGATTTCGAACAGCGCATCCGCGGACATTCCGAAGCCCGCAGGTGGCCGCATGAGCAGTTTGGAGGTTCCACCTTCTCGGAGGAGGTCTTCAATGGGCAGTTCGCGCGGCTTGGTCACGCCCTCCCAGCGCGGTACGTAGCCGAGTCCGAGCGCGAATTCAGTCACGTCGGTGCTGTGGTGATCTGGTCGCCGAATGGCACGTTCTACGGCGAACACCGCCCCCGGGACTAGCGAACGAAAGCGGTGAACGATCTCGAGCCCGACGTCCGCTGGGACCTCGAATAGATCCGAAATCCGGTCGTCATCGAGGCTGAGCACGAGAGCGCCATTTGCGGCGATCCCGATGCCCCGGTGACCAGTCATCTCAGCGACACCCTCAAGCCAGCGTGGTGGGCGTCCAGTCACGATCACTAGGTCGACATCGGTCTCTCGAAGCCGATCCAGAGCGGCTCGGGTGCGCGGGCCTACCGTGCCATCGGGCAGCAGCAGGGTCCCGTCAAGATCCGTGGCGACCATGCGTACGTCAGGAGGAAGAGTCACGTGAGGTGCCACGAGGGTCATGCTCTCACCTCCGGCGTCACGAGCGACCCGGCGACCGCCCCGACTACGGATTTCTCGAACCGGCTTGCCATGCTCTGGCATGGGCAATAGCGTCCGGGTACTTACTTAGGGCAGTCGAGTCGAGGAGCAGATCACATGGATGACAGCGTTCGCCAGCACAAGTACGTCCTCTCTGAGGACCAGATGCCGACGACTTGGTACAACGTCATTGCCGATCTGCCCAGCCCGCCGCCACCGCCGCTGCACCCGGGTCGCCTTGATCCGGTCGGCCCAGATGATCTTCTCCCGCTCTTCCCGATGGACCTCATCATGCAGGAGGTCACGACTGATCGTTATGTCGAGATTCCGGGCGGAGTTCTAGATGTCTACCGTCAATGGCGTCCATCACCGTTGTTCCGTGCGCATCGTCTTGAGAAGTTGCTCGGTACGCCCGCGCGCATTTACTACAAGTACGAAGGTGTGTCACCGGCCGGCTCGCACAAGCCCAACACGGCGGTACCGCAGGCGTACTACAACAAAAAGGACGGCACCAAGAAGCTCACAACTGAGACAGGTGCTGGCCAGTGGGGCACCGCGCTCGCATTTGCATGTGCGCTGTATGACCTCGAGTGTGAGGTATGGCAGGTAGGTGCGTCGTACGACGCCAAGCCGTACCGCCGCATGATGATCGAGACCTTCGGTGGCACTGTGCACCGCAGCCCATCCAACCTGACAGCGGTCGGTCGCATGCTTGCAGAGGATCCGCGCAACTGGTCTGGCTCGTTGGGCATCGCAATCTCTGAAGCCGTCGAGGTTGCTGCGATGGATCCCAGTGCACGTTATGCGCTTGGTTCGGTTCTTAACCACGTGTTGTTGCATCAGACTGTCATCGGTGAAGAGGCACTGCTTCAGTTGCAGATGGCGGGCGATACACCGACGCACATCGTGGGTTGCACCGGTGGCGGCTCCAACTTCGCTGGACTGTCGTTCCCGTTCTTACGCGAGAAGCTCGCTGGTCGCATCAACCCGCAGATCACTGCGGTGGAGCCTGCCTCGTGTCCGTCGCTTACGCGTGGTGTTTACGCATACGACTTCGGAGATACGGCAGGCATGACGCCGCTGTTGAAGATGCACACTCTCGGACACGACTTTGTGCCCGATCCCATCCATGCGGGTGGACTTCGTTATCACGGCATGGCGCCGCTCATCTCGCATGTCTACGAGCTCGGGCTCATGGATGCCGTAGCAATCCCGCAGACGGAGTGCTTCAGCGCTGCGCTGAAGTTTGCCCGGACTGAAGGCATCGTCCCGGCGCCAGAGCCCACCCATGCTCTGGCGCAGGCGATCCGTCTGGCCAACCAAGCCAAGGAGACCGGCGAAGAGACAGTGATCCTCACCGCACTATGCGGCCATGGCCACTTTGATCTGGCCGCTTATTCAGAATATTTGGCTGGCTCAATGGTGGACGAGGATGTCACGGCTGATCGCTTCGAGGTCGCGATGGCGGGAATCCCACAAATCGGGTAGTCCCAATAAATTATTGAGGAATTGTCCCTACATGCGGAATCCGCCCGCGCGATCTGTCCTGCGTTAGGTAGCGTCTGAGGTGGTACAGAAACGCGGCTTACAGCCGCGGGGCGTATCCCCTCAAACGCCTTCCGCCTGCCCAGCCCCCCCGGGCGGGCGGAAGGTCCTCATGGCTTGAGTGTCGTTCGAACCCAACGTCTCTCGTCGACACCGATGCCTTGATCGCAAATCCACGGTAGGCATCGTGACCCATTGAGTCAGCGCGGCAGCAGGTGACTTCGCCCACCGAGGAATGGTTGAAGTGCCGCCGGGATCCGCACTGAGCCGTCAGCCTGCTGGTGGTTCTCCAGGATCGACACAATCACTCGAGGCATCGCGACAAGTGTGCCGTTGAGAGTCGCGACCGGTCGCGTTGCTCCATCTGCACTTCGCATACGGGTAGCCAGACGTCGCGCTTGAAACTCCGTGGTGTTAGACGTCGAAGTGACTTCGCGGTAGCACCCCTGCGTCGGGATCCATGCCTCAATGTCGAATTTACGTGCCGCACTGCTACCTAGGTCACCCGTTGCCACATCGATGACGCGATAAGGGATTTCCAACGCATCAAGGAAGTCACGTTCCCACTGAAGAATGCGCGCATGCTCGGCGACCGCATCTTCGGGTGTGGTGTAGACAAACATCTCAACCTTGTCGAATTGGTGCACGCGAATGATTCCTCGCGTGTCACGACCATGCGAACCAGCTTCGCGGCGGAAGCATGAAGACCAGCCGACGTAGCGTCGTGGAAGTGTGGAGGCATCGAGAATCTCGTCGGAGTGATAGGCAGCGAGCGGAACCTCGGAAGTGCCGACTAGGTACAGGTCGTCTTCGGGAAGCCGATAGACATTCTCTGCCGCTTGCCCGAGAAAACCGGTGCCTTCCATTGCGGACGGTGCAACCAGCACTGGCGGAATCATTGGCGTGAAGCCGTTGCCTACGGCTTGCTGCATCGCGAGGTTGAGTAGCGCCAATTCAAGAAGCGCTCCATCGCCAGTGAGGAAGAAGAACCGCGAGCCGGAGACCTTCGCGCCGCGCTCGGTGTCGATCGCTGCGAGCATTTCGCCGAGTTCGAGGTGATCCCGCGGCTCGAATCCCTCGGCGGCAAAGTCACGCGGTGTGCCTGTGTGCTCGAGCACTACAAAGTCGTCTTCGCCACCAACCGGAGCGTCGAGATCCACGAGATTGTCAATCTCCAGCCAGGCAGCCGCCAAGGCCTCTGCGGTCGTGTTGACCACTGCCTCAGCTGCCTTAACGTCATCGGACAGCGTGGTCGCTTGAGCCATGAGCGCGTCGAGCTCTACTTGGGCCGAAGCGTCACCCTTCTTGACCCGACCCTGGAGCGGGCCGATTTCTTTGCTGAGGGATTTCTGTGAGGAGCGCAGGTCGTCGTACTTCTGCTGCTGCTCGCGGCGGAGCTTGTCGAGCATGGCCAGTCGGTCGACGGAATCGGGGTTTCCCCCACGGCGCCGCTGGGACTCACGCAGGCGCTCAGGCTCATCACGGAGGATTCGAGGGTCGATCACGCTCATGAGACTACCGAGTGCCGGCGGCCGGACCGGTGTCGCGGTCAGGTGAATTTTTGCTGTCGTATGCCTGATGAGCGCGGTGCGCATTTCACATCGGGTCGGCAACGTGCCAGAATCGTCGCTCGTTTGGCATTTGCATTGGAAGCGAGGTGGGAATGGACTACAACTGGTTGAACCCTAAGGCCGAGGCTCGCCCGGTCGGCGAAAAGGGCTGGGGCTCTTTCGCCACTGAGCCGATTGCTGCCGGTGAAGTCGTGGCCGGCTTCGGTGGCTGGGTAGTCAACCGGGAGTACCTGTCCAGTCTCACTCACGATCGCCAGGCCCGCTCCATCCAGATCGCCGACGATCTCTACCTCGTCTCCAGCGATGAGCGCGAGCCCGGAGACATGCTCAACCATTCCTGTGATCCCAACTGTGGACTCCTCGGTTCGCAACTTCTGGTCGCTATGCGCGACATCGTGCCGGGCGAAGAGATCACCTTCGACTACGCGATGTGCGACGCAAGTGACTATGACGAGTTCCGTTGCCTATGCGGATCGAGCAACTGCCGCGAGGTCGTGACGGGTTCTGATTGGCGCCTGCCGCAAGTACAGGATCGCTATATCGGCTGGTTCTCGCCGTACATCACCCGTCGCATCGCAGCGCTTCCGACGGCCTGAGGCGTCACGCCACCATGCCGTGGCCTCATGGGGTAGTCGTACGGCAACTTGTCGCGACCGACGACTCTGACGTTGAGGGTGCTTTGCATGTCATGGTCGAACACGAGCGTGAGTTTTGCTTCGAACCTGATGTCACCCGCACGATCTTGATCGCGCAACTCACGGGACCTGCCGCTCTGGCTGACCGGCACCTTGTGGTGACACGGGGAAAGGAATATGTCGGCGTACTGATCGTCGAACTCGATCCCGCAAAACGTGATGTCTTCTTTGACGTTTATGCGTTACCCGGTGAGGATCACGAAACGACGCGTGCGCTTGTTGAGGCAGGGCTTACTGCTGCTGCAGACGTGATTCCCAACGAGCCCGGCTGGACGATTTCCTCAGGCTGTGTCAAGGAGGACATCGCTCTGTCGCGGGCTCTTGATGCGGTGGGCTTTGAACACACACGTACTTATGCACGCATGGTGCGTTCGTTAGCAGGTGTGTCGGCAACGATGCCGCCGGCACCTCCTGGCATCCGCCTTGAGGTCGCGACATCGCCCGAGCAGCTCGGCCAGTTGCATCGCACTCACATGTCGTCATTTGATCGTCATTACGGATTCACGCATCGTACGGAGGAGGACTACCTCCATCGTCTGGCCAATGGGGATGGACCGACACCAGAACGTTGGTGGCTCGCCATGGCAGGAGATCAAGCCGTCGCCCTATGCATTCAAGATGACAGTCGCGCCGAGTTCTCCACCGCGTGGGTTCGCACTCTGGGAGTTATCCCTACGCATCGCGGTCAAGGGATTGCTCGCTGGTTACTGCTGTCGGCATGTGCCGATGCAACACACCGTGGCATGTCCGAGATCGGTCTCACGGTTGACACTGAAAACGTCACTGGCGCAACGCGTCTGTATGAGTCTGTCGGCATGCGCGCACATTTGGCAATTGCATTGTGGGAGAAACCAGCGTCCTAGTTTTGTGTCAGATAGCAAGCAGGATTTTGCCCGTGGCTTCACCAGACTTTAGAGCGATATGTCCAGCAGCGGCCTCGCTGATGGGTAGTACGCGGTCAATCACTGGAGCCACGATGCCAGCCTCGATCCAAGGCCAGACGAAGCGCTGCACCTGCGCGCAGACGTCTGCCTTCTGCTCAAGCGGTCGGGCGCGTAGGGATGTCGCGTGTATGGTCCCTCGCTTGACCAGCAAGGCGTTGATGTCAAGTTCGGATTTAACGCCTCCTTGCATACCGATGATGACCAGGCGTCCGTCGTAAGCGAGACACTCAATATTGCGTGCTAGGTAACTCGCTCCCATATTGTCGAAAATCACGTCGGCACCCCGCCCGCCGGTGACCTTGAGCATGTGTTCTACAAAGTCTTGGTCTCGGTAGTTGATCAGCACCTCAGCGCCAAGATCAGCGCACGCCTGCAGCTTGTGCTCCGAGCCGGCTGTGACAGCTACGCGTGCGCCGACCATGCGTGCGATTTGAATCGCCATCGTGCCTATTCCGCTTCCACCGCCGTGGATAAGCAGCCATTGACCTGCTTGAAGATGGGCCACCATCATGAGGTTGGACCACACGGTGCAGGCAACTTCAGGAAGTCCGGCCGCAGTGACGAGATCGACCCCACGCGGAATGGACATGACTTGTCCTACGGGCACCGCGACGAGTTCGGCGTATCCGCCGCCAGCAAGTAGGCAACACACCTCGTCTCCGATGGCCACCGACGAAACGCCGGGTCCAAGAGCTGTTACGACGCCGGAACACTCCAGACCCATCCACTCGGGTGCGCCCGCGGGAGGGGGATAGAACCCCTGTCGTTGCAGCAAATCAGCGCGATTGATGCCGGCCGCTGCCACACGTACAAGCACCTCACCAGGCCCAGCCACGGCGTCGGGCACTTCAGCCCACTGCATTGCCTCTGCGGTCCCACCTTCACCGACAGTTATCGCACGCACGATCAGTCTTTTCCAGCGTGACGAATAACAACGAGTTCATCACCAGCTTGCAGTGACCTGATGTCCGAAGTGTCGAATCGGTGCACAATGCCGTCGCGCACGATGGCAAGAACTATCTGGCCTAATTGATCGATGTCAGTGGGAACGAATCCGAATTCTGTTTCTGCGACTACCCGCTGGATCACTTCGAGGCCACGACCAGTGTCGAGCAAGTCTTCCATGAGAGCACCCGCGACAGGTGACGAGATGCTGAGGCCAAGCAGATGACCGGCGGATTCAGCGGTGGGCACAATTGAGTTCGCACCGGATTGGCGAAGTACAGCCGCATTCTGCGATTCGCGTGCTGCGGCCACGATGTAAATTGAAGGTGCGAGGCGACGTACTGTAAGAGTCACGAGCACCGAAGTGTCATCAGCATTTGTCGCGATGATCACGTTCGCCGCTTTGTAAATCTCGGCTTCGATGAGTACCTCGTCGCGACGTCCATCACCCTCGACCACGACGAGGCCCATCTTGCTCGCTTCACTAAGAGCTGCATGATCAGGAGTCACGATCACGATGTGATCGCGTGGGACACCACTATCGAGCAGAGTCTTTGCTGCGGTCCGTCCCTTGACGCCGAAACCGATGATGATGGTGTGTGCGTTCACGCGTTTCCTCCAGCGGTGTGCGCGAAACTCCTGTCGGCTGCGCTTGGTGAGCACCTCAACAGTTGTACCGACAAGAACAATAAGAAAGATAAAACGAAGCGGGGTCAGGACAACAACGTTGACAAGCCGTGCTGACTCACAAACGGGGGTGATGTCTCCGTAACCAGTGGTCGAAAGGGAGACTGTGGCGTAGTAGAGAGCATCGATCCAGGTGATGCCACCCATTTCGCCGTTATCGCGGTAACAGTCGCCTTCGACAAAGACGAGAATCGCAGCGACTAAGAGTGCACCCAGCGCAACGCATATCCGGACGAAAATACTGCGGTACGGACTGAACGGGCGGCCAGGGAATCGCAGGAGCGTCAACGAGCCCCTACCGCCGCCGAATTGTTTTGCCACGCCCGCAGGCTACCTGCTCACCGTCATACCGGCGTGGGAAGTGGGATTACCTCACATGTGGAGCCACGTTGACCGGCCCCGGGAGCAATGACGACGAGCGCGTCGGCTTCGGCAAGGCTGCGCAGCATTGCCGGCCCATCGAAGCGAAGCGGGCGAGCCAACAGACCGTTGCCTGGGCCGCTCAAGGCCACAGGCATCAGCCGCGTGTCGTGCGGATGAGAGGTCACGTCATCAAGGAGTGTCGCGAAAGTAGCCACCATGGGGGGGAGCCCTCGTAACGCACGAATCAGCGGCGCCGCCAAAGTCACGAGACCGGCCACGGCCGCAAGGGGATTGCCCGGGAGCCCGACAACATAGCGATCGTCAGTGAGCCGAGCTAGCAACATTGGATGCCCGGGGCGTACGGCAACACCATCGACGATCCAGTGTGCGCCGATGTCGCGTAGCACCTCGCGCAAGTGATCACGCGGACCCATCGATGTGGAACCGGTCGTGATGATGACATCAGCTGCCGCATCATCGAGCTCCGCGATGAGCGCGTTGCGCGTGTCGGGTACTCGTACCGGTGGATTGGCGCGTGTGCCTAACGAGGCGACCCATGCCGGGATGAGCGGTCCAAGTGCATCACGCACACGACCGGCACGCGGGAGGCCATGGCTGAGCAGTTCGTCACCGATAACGAGAGTGCCGACGACTGGCGGAGGAACTATGTCGATCTCGTCGTAGCCAGCGGCTGCGGCGAGGCCGAGCATCGATGGAGTAAGAATCCGGTCGGCATCGAGCAATGCGTCGCCCGCACGACATTCCTCACCTCGTGGACGGATGTCTGTGCCGGGACGTACGGCGTTGCGCTCGTCGGTGGGAAGACCGGTCAGGACATCGACCGCGAGCAGTCGACGTTGACCGTGCGACTCCTCGATGGCGGCAAGCTCATAGCGCAGGACGGCGCTTGCACCCACGGGAATCGGCGCGCCCGTGGCGATCGGTGTCGCGTAGCCATGCGGCAGATCGCTAGGTGAGTCCCCAGCCACGATGGCCAGCGACTCGTCAAGCTCCCAGGGGCCAGGGCCCGCGACAGCGAAACCATCCATGGAGGCTGTGTCGAAGGCAGGCAGATCCGTGATGGCGATCAAGGCAGTTGCCAGCAGTGAACCGGCTGCCTCAGCTAGGCGTGCGGATACGACCGGGAGAGGAGCTGGGGCCGATCCGGCGATACGCCGGGCCTGATCCCACGGCAATTCATGACTCACCCCACAAGCGTGCCTCACAGACCTCGACAATCTGTAGTGCCACGCCCGCGTGACCTGTGTCGACATGTCACCATTGACTTGTGCGCGTATTACTCGTCGAAGACGATCCCGCTGTCGCTGTGCCTTTGGTCGAAGGGCTTAAGCGCAACGGACTAGAGGTCGTCCACGTGGGTTTTGCTGCCGGAGTCGCCGATGCATCACACGATGTTGATGTGATCCTGCTCGATCTCGGTTTACCTGATGGCGATGGCCTGCAAGTTCTGCGCGAAATCCGCAAACACAGCGATGTACCTGTCATCGTTGTGACCGCGCGTGGAGACGAAGCTGATCGTGTAGTTGGTCTCGAGCTTGGTGCGGATGACTACGTCGTCAAGCCATTTTCCGTTCGTGAGTTAAGCGCACGTATACGCGCGGTGAGTCGCCGTCGTCGCATCGAAACGCCAGTCGGCTCTGGTCGGGTGAATGTTGATCGCACGCGGCGTCGGGTCACTGTCGATGGGCAACTCATTGACCTGACGGCGAAGGAGTTCGATCTTCTGGCGGTGCTCGCAGAAGAGCCAGGCCGAGTTGTCGGGCGTCAAGAACTTTTCTCGCGCGTATGGGATCCGGTATGGCACGGCACGGGCAAGACTTTGGACGTGCATGTGTCTGCGGTGCGTCGCAAGTTGGGTGACCCCGATCTCATCGAGACAGTGCGCGGAGTCGGTTACCGACTCTCGGAGGCATGACCCGCCGACTGATTTTGGCGATGACTGCCCTTGTGGCGGGAGTCGCCGTCGCCTTGGCGCTTCCACTCGCATACATCTTCGCTCAGGATCAGCGTGCGGCATTCGTGACCAACCTCGAAGTTGAGACTCTGGCGACAGCGTCACTCCTGTCGTCGCAGGCACAGGACAAGTGGCAAGCGACCGCAGATTCGACAGCAGCACGCACAGGAGCACGAGTGGTTGTGGTCGATACCAAATACATGCTCGTAGCAGACTCAGATTCATCTGGACTCGATCGCACTTTCTCGCGGCCCGAGATGGAGCAGGCGCTCGCTGGCGAATTAGCATCTGCGAGTCGCTACTCCAGCACATTGAATACTGACTTGCGCTTTGTCGCGGCACCTGTCGTGCAAGGGCTCTTAGTCGTTGCAGCTGTTCGTCTCTCTTTGCCAGAGAGCGACCTTAATCAACTCGTTTTTCGCTCGTGGCTGGGACTTGCAGCATTCGTTGTTGCAGTCGTTGTGATCGCAGCCTTGCTCGCGTGGGTGATCGCACGATCTATTGCTGCACCTATGCAGCGAGTCGCTGAAGTTGCTGCCGTACTTCCCGAGGACCTAGAGCGGCGGGCTAACGAACGTCGTGGGCCGCTGGAGGTGCGTGCCATTGCGCATGCGCTGAATTCCACAGCGGGTCGACTGTCCGGAATCCTGCGGAGACAGGAGCGGGTTGCTGCTGACGCATCGCATCATCTGCGCACCCCGTTGACTGGAGTGCGCCTTCGGTTAGAGGCAATTGAAGACATTAGTAGCGAACCAGATGTACGAGAGCAAGCGTCTGCGGCGATGATCGAAGTCGATCGACTTTCACGACGCATTGACCAAGTGCTTGCCCTCGCAAGAAGTGACGCTGGCGCTGGGAGTGCCTCCTACGTAAACGCTTCAGAGATCGTTCAAGAGCGCGTCCGTGCTGCTGAGGTCGAAGCGCAAGCACGTGGCATTGACCTGCGGTCGTCGGTGAGTGATGGAGTGCAAGTTCTGGTAGCACCCGGTGTTTTCGATCGAATCGTGGATGAGTTACTTGGTAATGCTTTCCTCTATGCGCGTGAGACGATCATCGTCGATTTGTCGATGGGTGCGTCTCTGGTGCACTTACGCATAGGTGATGACGGACCGGGATTGCCGGAAGGTGAGCGGGCGGGTGTGTTTGAGCGTTTCCAGCGCGGATCCACGTCCGTGCCGGGTGGAAGCGGGCTAGGTTTGGCACTCGTACGTGAATCTGCTCGCGCAGCAGGTGGTGACGCCGGGGCCGGTGAGAGTCCACTAGGTGGATTCGCCGTGCACGTGACACTGCCGGCGATCCCGTGGGGAAAGTTGCCGGTTTAGTTCTGTAGCCCTATATCCCACTGAGCAGCGAGACGAGACACAGCGGCAGCGGCCTTTGCTTGCGCGTCTGGGTCTTGTGACTTTGCAACAGCGACACCCACCAAGTAGGTGGTGATGGGTGCGGCTGGCCTATCCACTGCGTGCGCCGCGTCGCGGGCCACATCCAAGAGCAACTGCTGATCGACCGTGTCGTCGAGTTCAACACCAAGATCTGCGGCGAGCTCGCGCGCGATGGCAGCTGTCCATCGATCTAACTGATTCTCATGGCTCATCTTGTGATCATCCTCTATGGGGGTTAGGAGTATCCGTCGCGGGCTGCATCGGTGGGAGTGTCGATGTCCAAGGCGGCACGCCATTCGTCGGGGAGAGTCTCGAGCTTCAATCGTGCGGTGAGTTCTCGCATGGGTGCACCAGTGAGGTCGGGCATTAACTCAAGGGCAGAACGCAGTGCCGCAGTTCGGTATACCGCACATAGCGGTTGAAGGCGCCCCGCATCGTCAATGAGAACAATGCCTGCGGTCAGCGAGTCAGCACTATCGAGAGCAGCAATGAGGGCAGCCACAGCGAGCGGGCCGCGTGGTGCATCGCCAGCGAGAACCACAGTGACGTCGCACATGGCGAGTTGGAGTCCGGCCGCGAGTCCCGCGACCGGTCCGCCGCCAGTGGGCACCTCAAATGTCCACGCGACACCCGGTGGAAGATCTGGTTGCTGCTGGCCCACCACGATGATTTGTGAGGCCGCCGCCTCATGAAGTCCATCAATGACACCGGCAAGCAACGTGCGGCCCTCGCGTGCAAGCGTGAGTTTGTTCAGACTTGCACCTGCCTCGGCGAAGCGCCGTGAAGTGCCGCCAGCGAGCACGATCGCGGTGTATGTCACGGGCCCATCTTGGCCCACTAGGCTTTGGGTGTGCTGCATCTACGCGGAAACATCAGTTCCGACCGACCACTTCTGGTTGTCGCGGTCGAGGAAGAGGCGACGCATCTTCATGCCGCTGACCTGCCGATCCTGATCACCGGAGTCGGCAAGGTCAACGCAGCCGCATCAACTGCGGCCGCCCTCGCAACTGCGACACCGTCCATGGTGATCAACATGGGCACTGCAGGTGGACTAAAAGCAGGTATCACGGGCACACACGTAATCACACGAGTGATGCAGCACGACCTGAATTCCGATGCAATCTTCGCGCTCATCGGACATCATGTCGGCGAGCCCATCGATATGCATCTACCGTCATGGTTGCCCGCTCAGCACCAGCGTTCCACTCTCGCGAGTGGTGACGTGTTTGTATCGGATCCGGCCGTGCGCGATCGTCTTGCACAACAAGCCGATTTGGTCGATATGGAGGGCTACGCCGTGGCGCGAACAGCGCGCTTGGCTGGTGTGCCAGCCCTTCTCGTCAAGCAGGTCAGCGACTCAGCCGACGGCACTGCGGGGCGTACCTGGGTCGAGACTGTTCATGAGTGCGCCGAAGTTCTGGGAGACTGGGTACGCGAGCACTTGCGCTAGCACCGGAACCGAAGGCACGCCTTTCGCGTCTGGATGATGGGCGACTAGGAGGCAAAAATGGATCGAGAGAAGCGTTTCGAGACGATCTTCGATGCGTATGCCCCTGACGTGCATCGTTATCTGCGTCGACGCATGGCCCAACCTGCAGATGTCGATGACCTGGTGGCTGATGTTTTCCTCATCGCGTGGCGCAAGCTGAGTGAGATCCCGCGTGATGCCGAACTCCCGTGGCTGTACCGCACCGCGTGGATGGAGTTAGCGAATCAGCGTCGCAAAGTGGTGCCATTCCCTGTGGGTGGCGCGGCTGATCTAGAGGGCGTCGTCGCGACCGAGGCAGATCCGGCCGATCGCGTAGTCGAAGATGCTGAGATTGCGGCTGCCTGGAAATCATTGGGTGTGAAGGACCGCGAGGTCCTTCGACTTGCCGCATGGGAGGGCCTGACTGGTGATGCGTTGGGCAAGGCCTTGGGCCTGTCCACGAGCGCAGCGGCGTCTGCTCTCTCTCGTGCGAGAAGCCGTTTTGAAGAAGTTCTCGCTCCTGTGCAAGAAGTGCCGCAGCCCTGACGTATACAGGGTGGAGGTACGACAATGACTGAAATGAATCGCCCGGACCACACTGGCCCCGAGGGCGCAGACGACCTGAACCGCCTCATCGCTGCCGATCCTGAGCGCGGTACGCCTAATCCCGATCTGACGGATGTGCGCGCCCATGTGATGGCAAAGGTCGCTGACACACCCCAGCGCCGCAAGTCGATGCTTCTGGCAGCCGGTGTTGCAGCAGCTGTCGCGCTCCTGGCTGGCACGACAATCGCGGGTGTGGCCATCGGCCGTAATTCCGCGCCGGTTGTGGCTGCGTCCGAAGCAATCGCACCTCAGGCCAATACCAACTCGGTGCCGATGGTGGGTCCGGGGCGCTCGAGTGCGAACAACCCTGGTGCACCTCAGGTAGGTGCACCTGAGAATTCAGCGGGCCGCAACTCGATGATGGGTCGCGACAGCGCTGCTTCGGGCATGGCCTCCGACAAGATGTCGGCGATTTACCCCGGGTGGGGCTATGGCAACCAGATTTTCGTTGCGGCAGATGGTGTCTCAACATCGAGCCCAGGGACTGCAACGGCATACGTGATCAGTGCCAATGGTGTCGTACGCCTGGCGCTTGCAAAGACCCTCGCAAACACTTTTGGCGTCGAGGGCCAGCCCGTCGATGATGGCTACGGCAACATCACCGTGGGCTCCAACGACGGCACCGGTCCGCAGATCTGGGTCGCCAATGACGCGCTCGTGTCGTGGTCGTACTACAACCCGAAGTTTGATCCGTGGGCGAACTGCGTCTACCCGACGCCCACCCCAATGGAGAAGTCTGTCGATGGCAGTGGTGTCGCTGTCGATCCCGTAGCTCCGGATGCCCCATCTGCAAGTTCGGGCTCCACAGACCCGGTTCCTGCGCCCACAACTTCGTGCGAGGAGCCGACCGGCCCCGACGCAGATGCGTCGCAGCGACAGGCGGAGCAGATTCTGGCGACGCTGGGCGTGAATAAGGACGATGTCGACTGGGAGACCTCAGTTCAAGGGCCCACCACCAGTGTCTCGGCATGGCAGTTGGTCAGTGGAATGCGCTCACAGTTGGCGTGGAACCTGACGTTCAGCGACAAGGGTGTGCAGTCCGCCTATGGAAACGCAGCGGGCGTGACGGCAGTCGAGGGTTACCCGGTCGTCAGCCCCAAGGACGCCGTGGATCGCGCAAATGATCCGCAATGGCGCGCTTTCGGCCCGACTCCCGACTGGGGCACGGTCTACCCGATGGCCTCTGACGTCGTGACACGAGAGGCCAATGGCACCTCGTCTACATCGACCCCAGCCCCGGCCCCCACAAAGGACGGCCGTCCGGTCGTACAGGTGCCACTGACCACAGTGACCTTGAGCGGTGGCGACACGGCACTGGTCCAGTACTGGCAGTTAGACGGCACCTTGCTGCTCCTGCCGGGATACCGGTTCACCGACGCTGATGGTGGCGCGTGGGACGTAATCTCGGTCGCGGAGTCAGCGGTCGATTTCTCCACCTCATAGCCCCAAAGCTCGCGTGGCGGCTCCGGATGTTTCATCGTCCGGAGCCGTTCGCGTAGAAGCTTTTTTAATTATCGGGACAAACGGGCAAAAGTGCGGCAGGGTGTTACTAGGCGCATCAATAACACAATTAGGCGCCCGGAACCTTCTGGAGAGGTAATGACAGACACATATAACGGCGTCCCGGACACCCACTTCACGATCTTGGATCCCTCTTTTATCGGGGGTGCGTGGAAAGAGGCTTGGGCCGATTACCCCACTAAGTGTCCAATTTTCCACAGCGATGCTCACGAGGATCAGGGCTTCTACGTGATGAGCCGCTATGAGGACATCATGTATGTCCTCCGGAATCCGGAGATCTTCTCGAGCTATCGGATCACAATTCCGCCGATCCCCACGCCGAGGCCGCAGATTCCGATCGAGATTGACCCCCCACTTCATCGCAAGTACCGCGAGCCCATCTCGAATTACTTTGCCAAGGCAAATCAGAGCCCCCGTGAGCCGCACTTCCGTCAGATCGCAGCCTCGCTTGTAGACGCTGTCTACGCCAAGGGCGAGTGCAACATCGCCGATGATCTGTCATATCCGCTGCCAGTTCACTCCGTTATGTCGCTTCTCGATATTCGTGTCGAGGATCGCGAGAAACTGCGGAATTCCCTCCTGAACATGACCCATCCTCCTGGCAAGGAAGAGGATCCGGAAGGCGCGGCCAAGATTTCGTTGGAGTCGACGATGTGGGCCTATGACTACCTTCGTTCACTTCTCCCAGATCGACGCGAGAACCCCAAGGACGACGTTCTAAGTCTGCTTTGTGCCATCGAGATTGATGGAGAGCCAATCACAGATGACGACGTTCTCGACTACGCGATTCTTATTGCAGCAGCGGGTTTTGAGACTACAGCGGCGTCCATCAACTATGGATTTATTTTCCTGGCACAGAACCCAGATGTCCGAGCTGAACTTGTCGCGGATCCCTCTTTGATTCCCAACTTTATTGAGGAGGTTATGCGATTCGAGCAGCCCACAAAGGGCCTCTCCCGCACTGTCTCCCAGCCGGTGGAAGTGGGCGGAGTTCAATTTAGCGTGGGCGATCGAATTCTCCTTTTGTACGCAGCTGCAAATCGGGATCCCGAGGTTTTCCCTGAGCCAGAAAAGTTCAATCTTCGTCGGTCCCCTAACCGACACTTCGGTTTCGGTGCAGGACCGCACGTGTGTGTGGGCATTCATATGGCCAGGCTCGAAATGCAGGTGATGTTCGAGGAATTCCTCAAGCGGATTCCGAACTTCACAATTGACGAATCCCGCATCCTCGAGGCAACGGGTCCCACCTACGCAATCACCAGCCTTCCTGCGACTTGGCCGGTTAAGTGAAGGTCTCTGTCGACTTGGATTGGTGCCAAGGCAATGGGCTCTGCGTTCTCGAAGCCCCAGCGGTCTTCAGCCTTGCTCCTGAGGGAAAGGCCATTTTCATAGCTGATGTTGCTGAGGAACAGCGGGCTGCCGTGGAAGCTGCCGTAACTTCCTGTCCCACCCAGGCCATCACCATCCTCGACTAATTGCGAAGTGGACTATCTCTGCTTATAGTTATACTCAAAGGTCCTCGGCTCATTTAGGTGGGAATTCGTGAATATGCAGGCTGCGGATGCAGCGGCGCTTGTTGAACTCGTCGGTGATTTTGCCCGCCGAGAGATAGCGCCGCGGGTCGCCGACTATGACCGTGCGGAATCCATCCCGCGGGATCTCCTCGACAAGATGGCGGGGCTTGGTTTCTTTGGTGGCGCGGTCGACCCCGCCTATGGCGGGTTGGGGCTTGACTACGTCACCTATGCCCGCGTGATTGAAGAAGTCTCCAAGACCTGCCACGTAATGGGTGTCTTGATGTCGATGCCTACGAGTTTGGTCGGGGGAGGAATCGCCGCCTTTGGCACACCGGAGCAGAAGGAGAAGTATCTTCGGCCGCTGGCTGAAGGTACCGCCTTCGGTGCCGCGGGTGTTACGGAGCCACGATCGGGCAGTGACGTCGCCGGAATGGAGACATCGTACGAAAAGCGTGGATCAGAATTTGTGTTGAACGGTGCCAAAGCCTGGATTTCCAATCTGGATATCGCAGACTTCATAGTGACGTTTGCGACGGTCGATCGGAGTCTGAAGCACCGGGGAGTCACCGGTTTCATCATTCCAAGAGACACCCCTGGACTCTCGCTCGCACCCTATAAGGACAAGCTCGGTTTCCGACCTCTATCCACGGGCGATGTCATCTTGCAGGATGTCGTTCTGGGGCCGGAGAACGTTCTAGGAATGGAGGGAGAGGGCTTCCGTGTCGCCATGTCAGCTGTAGAGAGAGGCCGACTGAGTGTGGCGTCTCGCGCGGTGGGGCTTTCCCAGGCGGCGATGGACGATGCGGTGTCCTTTGCCAAGATTCGTGAAGCGTTCGGCAACACGATCTCGAATTTCCAGATCGTCCAGTCAAAGATCACCGATATGGCTGTCGGGATTCGCACTGCTCGACTTCTCGTTCAGGACGCAGCTCGTGAGATGGATGAGGGCGGTCGAGCACGGCAATCGACCAGCATGGCGAAGATGTACGCAAGTGACGTAGCGCAGCGAACCACAACGGACTCGATGCAGATCCATGGCGCAGCTGGAGTTTCACCTGAATACCGCATCGGCCGTCTCTATCGAGATGCAAAGGTTTTCCAGATCGTCGAAGGCAGCAATGATTTGCATCGTGCTCTCATCGCTGAGATGGAGCTAGGAATTCGGACGAAGTCTTGACATCAAAGGAGCGCGTGTGAGTGACACTTGGACACAGAAGAGCCTGTCCGCCACTGCTGCATTGCGCATGGCCAGCGCAGCAGTCGAGGCAGCAACAACCATGGGGCTTTCTGCCTCCATCGTGGTCTCAGACCAAGCCGGAACGCCTAAAGTCACTGTTCGTATGGACGGGGCTTCCCCAATGACGGTGCAAGTAGCCTCCGACAAAGCGTTCACGGCAGCGTGCGCTCAAATGCCCACAGCAATGTGGAGTTCCGTTTTCTCAGGTGACGTTTTCGCGGCCCATAAGTTTGCTTCGTCTATCGATCGGTTCTGCACCATGCCAGGTGGAATCCCTGTGAATGTTGACGGTGTAGTCGTTGGCGCCATTGGCGTGAGCGGGGGAGATGATGATCAGGATGTGGCGATCGCAACGGCAGGGATCGCTGCCTTGACGAGTCTGTGAGCTGAGTCGTGCGCGCAGCCGCGATGACCCGATATCAGGATCAACTTTCCTACATTGACGTTCCGGATCCTGTGCTGAGGGAAACGGCTGATGTCATTATCGAGGTGCTCGCTGCTGGGGTGTGCGGATCAGATTTGCACATCAGGTCAGGAGCTCTGCAGGACCTGCTGGGGGCGGCTGAATTCCCCTACATCCTCGGGCATGAAAACGTCGGCAGGGTTGTAGATATCGCACCGTGGGTCACCTCCGTGGGCATCGGGGATTCCGTCGCTCTACATCCGCTCATGACCTGTGGGCTATGCCCTGGGTGTCGCTCTGGTAAGGATACGTACTGTTCTCGACCACACTTCCCTGGCGTTGATCAAGTGACACAAGGTGGGTTCGCGCAGTTCATGGCAACGTCCGAACGTAGTTGTGTTCGCATTCCTGACGGAATGGATCCGATCGCACTTGTCGCCGCCACGGATGCAGGTTTGACTGGCTATCACGCTGTAAAGCGTGCTCTTCCTTTCTTGGAAGTGGGACAGCGTGTCCTTGTTGTGGGTGCGGGTGGTGTCGGACAGTTCGTCCTGCAGTCCCTCAATGCTTTGGCTTCGGTGAACACCACGGTCATTGATCTGTCGAAAACCAGACTTGAGTCTGCTTTGTCCCTAGGCGCTCACCAGGTGCTACACGCTTCTTCGCCGACAGATGGCAGTGTGTGGAAGGGCCTCCGAGGACAGGTTGATGTTGTCTTCGATTGTGTCGGCACCGCTCAAACTCTGTCTGCCTCTGTGGGTGTTCTCTCCCGTGGCGGTGTGCTGTCGATTATTGGCGGTTCAATGGAGGAGTTCCCACTTACGTCCGTCCAAGCTACCGCCAACGAACTCACTATTTTGGGAAACTATGTGGGGCAGCATCCGGAGTTGGTTGAGCTAATCGCCCTAATGTCCGAGTCCAAGGTGGTCTCCACTTACGAGTCTTTCAGCTTGCAGGAGGCAGAGACTGTTCTTCAACGACTGGCGGCAGGGGACTTGGCTGGAAGAGCGGTATTGATCCCATGACGCCAGTGCTCGAAGTTAACTCAATGTCGAAAACTTTCGGCGAGCAGGTGGTGCTCAATCAGGTTTCTCTGAAGGTCGAGGCCGGGGAGATTCGTGCTCTCGTCGGGCAAAATGGCTGTGGCAAGTCCACTTTGATCAAGATCCTCTCCGGTTTTCATGTTCCTGACGAGGGTGGAAGCGCGTCTGTCGATGGCGAGCCGCTTCATCTGGGGGTCACCGGATCGGGCGTTGCACGGGGACTGCGCTTCGTACACCAAGATCTGGGACTCGTGGGGTCCCTTTCTACCGTGGAGAACATTGCCCTTTCGAAGGGTTACAACGTTAATCGACTTGGCATGATCCGCTGGCAACACGAGACCCACCTGGCCCAGCAGTCGCTTAGCGAACTTGGCTATGACATCGATGTCCGCGCTCCAGTCTCAAGTTTGACCATTAGCGAGAGGACAGCGGTAGCTATAGCAAGAGCCGTAGCAGAAACCAGCAGTAAGCCTCGGGTCCTGATTCTCGATGAACCGACTGCGAACTTGTCTGCGGTAGAGGCGCAGAAATTGTTTGCTCTCATCCGTTCAATCGCAAAATCCGGAATGGCGGTGATCTTTGTATCCCATCATTTCGATGAGGTCTTCGGGCTGGCCGACAGCGTGTCAGTGCTTCGTGACGGCAATCTTGTTGCAACGGTGGCTTTGGCAGATCTGGATGAGAAGAGACTTATCTCCCTCGTAGTGGGCCGGGATCTCGATGAGCGCGCACTCTCTAACGGGCCAGAGGTCGAACGCGATCTCGTGCTTGACGTGACTGACCTACAAGGACCGCGAGTCCGTAGCGTGACTCTCAAGGTGCATGCAGGAGAGATAGTAGGTGTTGCTGGAATCACGGGTTCTGGTCGTGAAGCAATCGCGGGGCTACTCTTCGGGGCTGGAGACAGGAGCGGCATTGTTGCCGTGGGCGGCACTACGCTTCCACCAGGTCGACCGGATATTTCGATGTCATGTGGTGTCGGATTGGTCCCGGCAGAGCGGCAAACGAATGCGGGCTTTGCGGCTTTTACCTTGACAGAGAACATCACAGTCACGAATCCACAGCGCAATGTTCGGCGCGGAATTCTCAGGAAGAGGCAGGAAGCCGCTGACGTCAAGGTCTGGCTCGACAAACTCGATGTGCGGCCTCCGGCTCCAACGGTTCCACTCCAGAATCTCTCAGGCGGCAACCAGCAGAAGGTGATTCTTGCGCGATGGTTGCGAGAGGATCCGAAAGTCCTTCTCTTGGACGAGCCCACTCAGGGGGTCGATGTCGGCGCAAAAGCAGACATTCATTCGCTGATCGAGCAGGTTGCTGAGCAGGGCAAAGCAGTTCTTGTCTGCTCAAGCGATCATGAGGAGCTCGTGCGGCTGTGTCATCGGGTCCTGATCCTGCGTGATGGAGTTGTCAGCGCTGTTCTCCAAGCGCCGCACTTCAATAGTGACGAGATTACTGCGCTCACTATCGGCACTGGCTCAAGTAACGGCATGCCGAGAACTTCGAACATGTGATGGCGCCCCAATGGAGGAGTTGTAAATGACGACACAGAATTCCGTCTCAAGTCCGACGGACGCGAACAAAGCGCGTCGGCGCCTCAACTTTGGTTTCGACCGATTCTCCGGCTTATACGTGTTCGCCCTGTTGGTGATCGTCTTTGCGCTGTGGATTCCCAATCTGTTCCTTTCTGTCAACACGGCCCGAAGCACACTTGCCCAAGAAGCCATAACGGCCATCATCGCCCTGGGGCTGCTTATTCCTATTGCGGCAGGTGTCTTTGATCTGTCTGTCGCAGGTTCGGTAAGCGTCGGCGCTGCAGTGGCATTGTGGTTTCAGACCAATGGTTTCCCATGGCCGTTGGGCGTTATTGGCGCGCTCGTGGTGGGCGTGCTGATCGGTGCTCTCAACGGTGTCGTCATCGTCAACCTCAAAGTTGACTCATTTATCGCGACACTTGGAATGAGCAGCATTTTGGTCGCTATGAGTTATTGGGCGACCGACGGTAAGCAGGTGGTCGCTGGCATTCAGCCGGGATTCATCGCATTTGGGCAGTTCAAGGTGCTGACATTCCCACTGTCCTTTTTTTACATGCTCATCTTGGCGGCGATCCTGTACTTCATCCTCGAATACCGCCCAGCCGGGCGCAGACTCTATGCGGTAGGGGGCAACCCGATCGCCACGCGGCTCGCCGGTGTCCGCACAGGTCGGGTGATCCGCGGATCCCTGATTTCCTCGGCAGTGATTGCGAGTTTTGCAGGAACCCTGTTGGCCGCTCAATTGGGCAACGCCACCCCCGATATGGGCGCTCCGTATCTGCTACCGGCTTTCTCTGCCGTCTTCTTAGGGGCGACTCAGATCAGGCCTGGGCGTGTGAATGTCCTGGGGACTCTGGTGGCGATCCTGCTGCTCGCCACGGGAGTAAAGGGGCTGCAACTCCTAGGAGCCCCGACGTACATCCCGTATTTGTTCAACGGCCTTGCCCTAATTGTCGCGGTGGCCTTGGCGGTCCGACCGACTCGAAAGACCAAAGGCTAAATCTCGTGACCTGTTCGTGACCATAAAGCGCCCCGAACCCATCTATTGATGCTAATAATTAGCCTACTAGCGCATAAGCGCAGGCTGCCCGAGTGAGTACACGCCGGACAGGTCGAACGACTCGAAGGAAGTGAAGATGAAACGAGTAGTTGGTCTCGTAGCGGTCATGTCGGCCGCTGCCCTAGGTGTCGTAGCGTGTG
This sequence comes from uncultured bacterium, assembly GCA_903850745.1. Classification (GTDB taxonomy): domain Bacteria; phylum Actinomycetota; class Actinomycetes; order S36-B12; family S36-B12; genus CAINMH01. Next base: position 5,239 of record CAINMH010000003.1, on the reverse strand, counting down.
GCGGCGGCGGAAGCTCATCGTCAACCACGAGTGCGGCACCCACCACGAGTGCGGCACCCACCACGAGTGCGGCACCCACCACGAGTGCGGCACCGAATCCCATTGATGAGGCCAAGGCGTATCTGGAATCTCGGCTCGCGAACCCGACAAGCATCGGGATCACGGAGCCGCTGAGCAAGAAGCCGGAAGCCGGAAAGCTAATCGTCCGTCTGCTCACGCCAGTGCCGATTCAGGAGGATATTAGTTTCGGAACTGAAATGGGTGCCAAGGCTCTTGGTTGGGACTACAAGGCGATTCCCATCTCCGCAGATGCCGATGGCATCCAGAAGGCTTTCCAAGCTGCACTTGAAATGAATCCTGACGGTATCGCTTATGGCGGCTACCCAGCGGTGATTCTCACTGAACAGCTTCAGGCTGCGGTCGATGCAGGCGTGAAGATCGTCCCGGACTCGGCAGTCGATGCTCCCGGAAGCGCCCCTGGCATCGAGGTCATGCTGGACGGCATTCCCGAGCAGCTCGCATGGGGCAAGGATCTGGCAGCATTTGTTGCTGGCGATAGCGGTGGTGGCGCGCACGTAGCCGTCTTCACTGTTTCTGCGTTCCCGATCCTCGAGCCAGTGGTCACCGGCCTCACGGAGAACCTGGCCAAGTGGTGCCCGGATTGCAAGACCACTGTGGTTGATCAGACTCTTGCGGATATCGGAACGAAGACACCACAGAGTGTCGTCAGTACCTTGCAAAAGGATCCGTCCATCAACTACATCCTCTTCACTTTCGGTGATCTCGCCACAGGCGTGACAGCAGCTCTCGACACGGCTGGTCTCTCGGCGCAGGCGAAGGTAATCGGTAGTGCAGTATCCAACGCGGGGCTTCAGAACCTGCGCGATGGCAAGGATGCAGCATGGGTCGGTCTACCACCACAGCTCCTAGGCTGGCGCTCGATTGATGTCTTCGCTCGTATGTTCAACGGAGACAGTCTTGATGAGGAGAAGACGGCTCTTCTTCCCAGCCAGATCATCACTCAGGCCAACGTCAACGGAATCGTGTTGGACGACAAGGGCTTCTACAATGCAGTTGCTGGCTTCGAGGCGCAGTTCAAGGCACTCTGGCTAGTCCCTTAGTAGTCGCAGTCATGTGAGTCGGTGCTCGGCTGGTCAGTGATTTACTGGTCAGCCGAGCACCGATCTCCTTTCGGAGGTCAGAGGCGGTGTTAAGCGTGGATCAGTCTCGAGAACTTGCCGACCGCTTGGACATCGTTGATGTGGCCATCAGATACGCGACCGCTTTGGACACAAAGAACTGGCTTCTCTTGAATGAGGTCTTTACTCCAAATGGAGCACTTGCAGCCGGCCCGATCGGAGAAGTGAATGGTCCCACCGCTATCGCAGCTGCGGTGGCTAGGGTCCTTGAAGGCGTCACGACCCAGCACTTAAACGCTAATCACATCGTCTCGGTCACGGGTGATTCAGCGACGCATAACAGTTATCTCGTGGCCCGGCACGTTCGTCCGGAGATGTCTGGCACCAATTGGTATGTCGTGGCTGGCACCTACTCGGACCGCCTCGTTCGCACTGAGCAGGGCTGGCGGATCGCCCATCGGCGGCTGGATGTGACGTGGACTGATGGCAATCCAGATGCCCACCCAGGAGCCGCACCACCTGGCTGAGTATGCTGTCTAATTGGTTCGAGCAGAGACGATCTCACGGATGTGGAGTTCAAGTCGTGTACTCACCGCAGCGTTCTCGGCCGCAAAAGACGGCCGAGATAGTGGCGCGGCGTATCGTGGAAGACATCCGCAAGGGTGGTTTTGCGGTTGGTGACCGACTTCCACATGAGCGTCTGATGCTGGAGAATTATCAGATCGGACGCGGGACCCTTCGTGAAGCTCTTCGATTCCTCGAGTTTCAAGGTGTCATCTCACTCAAGCCTGGGCCAGGTGGTGGCCCCATGGTTGAACGCCCCATTGCCGACAATCTGGCTACGAGCCTGCTGCTGTTGTTGCAGTTCGAGAATGCTCCTTTTTCTACGCTCGTGAACTCCCGCGTTGATCTCGAACCAATCATGGCGCGGCTCGCCTCTGAGCATATTTCTACGGAGCAGCTTGGGCTACTGGCGGCGTCTGTAGACCGTATGGAAGAGGGACTTAGCGATAAGGACATCTTCTTGGAGACCAATCGGGATTTCCACGAAATCATCGCTTGGGCCTCTGGCAATTCACTGTACGGCTTTCTCATCGACGCTCTCATCGGCATCGTAGACGGCTCAAGTCTGGGCGTCGACTACCCAGACCATCGTCGCTCGGCGATTCTGGGGGCACACCGAAATATCCTCGAAGCTCTGTCCAATCATGATGGTGATTCGAGCGAGGAAAGTATGAAGGCGCATATGCTCGCCTACAGTCGTTATCTTTCGAAGAAGTACTCGTCAGTCCTTAGCGAACCGACAACTTGGAACATGATTTAACTTTTTGTCGTGTTCATGGAAGCAAGATTTCCAGGGACTTCTCGCGCGCCATCTACTACTAAGCACGCTCCATTCGCGAACCACGCCTCATCCGAGGCGAGGTAGACGTAGGCACCTGCAATGTCCTCTGGCTTGGCCGCGCGTCCTTGTGGGGACCTTTCGATCATCATCTTCTCGGCTGCTTTGAAGTCATCGTCCCGGCCGGTCAGCACACGCGCTACGAGCGGAGTTAGGTGGCCGCCGGGGGCAATCGCGTTGACTCGGATGTTGTAGTGAACCAACTCCGTCGCTGCTGACTCGGTGAGACCGACGATCGCATGTTTTGCGGCGGTATACACATGAGGACCGAGGCCTCCTCGTAGCCCGGCGGTGCTGGCGGTGTTGAGGATGACTCCATGTCCCTGAGCCCGCATGACACGTGACGCGTGTTTGATCCCGGCGATAGTGCCGATGAGATGGATCCGAATTGCCTCGAGAGCAGCGTCAATCTCGACATCGGTTATGGATCCCACTGGGCCAAGGATCCCGGCGTTGTTCACCATGATGTCGAGCTGTCCAAACGAGTCGCGCGCGAAGTCGACCAAATCGGAAACGCTGTCTTCTGACCGCACATCGCACGGGAAGGTCGCGCATAGCGGCCCGATCGATTCGGCTATGGCTGTCAGTCCCTGTTCGTTTACGTCCGCGATGATGACGGATGCGCCTTCGGCACAGAATCGGGCAGCAATGGCTGCACCCAGGCCCTGCGCAGCACCCGTGACAATCGCGGTCTTGCCCAGCAGACGCTCCATGCTTCCTCCTGCTCGCGATTGTGAATTCTAGGTTCTTGACAACCTCAGAATGAACACATCATAATCATGATCATAGTTATTGGGGACACCGGAACGAGGGTAGATGAAGATCGCGGTTCTCGGCTCGGGGATCATGGGAAGCGGGATAGCCCAAATTTCCGCAATGGCGGGCAGCGAGGCCTATGCCTATGACGTTGCCGCCGCGTCGCTAGCGAACGCGCAGGAGGGCATCCAGCGCAGTCTGTCCAGACTGGTGCGCGCCGAGAAGATGACCGAGGCAGAGTCCCAAGCCACTTTCGATCGCATCCGATTTACTCAGGACCTTGCCGAGGCCGTGTCCGAAGCCGATGTCGTGATAGAGGCTGCGCCTGAAATTCTTGAGTTGAAGCAGGAACTTTGGCGGGCTGTTGTGTTGCATGCGCCCGTTAGCGCGCTTTTGGGGACGAACACGTCTCAACTGTCTGTGACACGAATAGCGAGTTGCTTGGATGACAATTCCTCTCGACTCGTCGGCATTCACTTCTTCAATCCCCCGGTGATGATGAAGCTGGTCGAACTTATTTCAGGTATCAATACTGACCCTGCTGAGATCGAGCGAGCGAGTGAGTTCGCGCACTATCTGGGCAAGGAAGTCGTCGTCTGCCGCAAGGACAGCCCCGGATTCATCACGAGTCGGGCCTACGCCATTTTGCGTCTGGAATGCGTACGCATGCTAGAAGAAGGAATCGCCACCGCAGAAGACATCGATAAGGCGTTGCGCCTTGGGTTCAACTTCCCCATGGGGCCGCTAGAACTCGGCGATATGAATGGCATAGACACATATGTACACGCGCTGACCGGTCTCGCGGAAGCGCATGGCGAGAGATTCCGACCGACTGTTGGCCTAAAGAACATGGTGGCTGCCGGCCGGCTGGGACGTAAATCTGGCCGCGGTTTTTACGGCTACGACCGTGAAGGACGACGAGAGTCAAACTCCGATAGTTGACGTGTGAGGGAGGTGCAATGTCCAGCCAGGCAGACAATGCTGACGTTTTGATCATTGGTGCGGGCGTGTCCGGAGGTGTTGTCGGGAGACACCTAGCCGAGCACGGATTCTCCGTCGTGTGTCTAGAGCAAGGTGACTGGGTGAGTCAGAGCGACTTCCTCGGCACGCGCCCGGAGTACGACCTTGCGGCGTTCGGAACCTGGTCCCCCGACCCCAATGACCGGAAGCGGGATGCTGACTACCCCGTCGAGTTATCAGATTCCGAAGGACCACCCATCCACATGTTTAGCGGCGTGGGTGGCAGCAGCGTTCTATACACGGCGGTCTGGCCTCGCCCCGTGCCCTCGGACTTCCGTGTCCGCACCATGGACGGAGTCGCCGACGATTGGCCCATCGGATACAACGATCTATTGCCACACTACGAAGCCACAGACCGCGAGTTTGGTGCCTCTGGGCTTGGTGGCAATCCTGCCTATCCGCCGAGTGCACCGCCGCCGGTGCCCCCGTTGCCTATCGGGGCAACAGGACGCAAGGCGGCAGAGGGCATGAACAAGCTCGGGTGGCACTGGTGGCCCGGAATGAATGCGATGCCATCGGTCGATCATGGCGATCAGAGCCAGTGCAAGCGCTTCGGCGTTTGCAACATTGGCTGTCCAGCGGGCGCTAAAGGATCAACCGACATCACGCACTGGCCGGCTGCGATTCGACACGGCGCGAAAATGATCACGGGCGCGCGCGTCAAAGAGGTGACCCTGAATGAGAAGGGTCTCGCCAATGGCGCCGTGTACATCGATCGGCAAGGTGTAGAGAGGTTTCAGCCAGCATCTGTCGTGGTACTTGCGGCGAACGGCCTGGGAACGCCACGAATCATGTTGATGTCGTCGTCGGCCAAATACCCGAATGGTTTGGCGAATTCCTCGGGACTCGTCGGCAAGCGACTCATGCTGCATCCCTGCGCGACAGTCTCTGGGATTTTCGACGACGAGCTTGATGAAATCGG
>CAINMH010000002.1 GCA_903850745.1 uncultured bacterium | reverse complement strand
TTCAACACGACGATGTACGCCATCGTGAAGAAGGTTGCTAGTCCACCCCGAACCTCGCGGCCGTACGTTGATCCGCGAGCGGTCAAGTGGAAGTAGCGATCAATGCCGGACTTGGGCGCCCCGGCAGGCGCAGCGGGCGGGTTGGGGTTAGTTGTAGTCACGGGCCGAAAGTTAGCGCTCGGCATAAGTTCGCGTGTCAAATTGGAGACAACACGCCGATGCAATTCACCTATGCGCATATCGAAGTGTCTCTTCAGTTCACGCCCATCACACTGGTCACTTGCGTTGCTTTGCAACCTTGACCGGTCATTTGTGTTGTGACGGGTTGGACCGAGCATGGTCGTCGGTTAGCGTCCCAAGGGGGCTTGTCTTGCCCGACGTGCACTTTCACTTCGATCAAAGGATTTCGCGATGGCATCGTTTCACAGGAGCACACTCGTCGTTGCGGCCTTAGGCGCAAGTGCGCTGGCGAGTGCGGCACTCACCGGAACCGCAACAGCAGCCACGTCGCAGCGTTCGGCATGTGTAGATCAGGCCATGAACATGTCGCGTTATCTGCGACAAACTACTGACACCCCGGGATCTGCCACTCACCGTCACGTTGCCCAAGTCATTGATCGCATTAAGGCAGCTTCAACTGACTGCATCGCGGATCTTTTCGCGGACGGCACTGCAAGTCATCCCGACGCAGGCATTCTTGGTGGAGATGGGTTTTCTTACTCCCTAGAAGGCAGCTGCATAGGTACTGCGCCATGCAACGGTGGCAACGCCGGCAAGCTCACCGGTAACGGTGGCGACGGATGGAACGGCGGCACCGGAGGAAACGCGGGCTGGTACGGCGGCGCCGCTGGCGACGGCGGCGATGCTGTTGACGGTTGTGACAGTGTGACCTGCCGTGGTGGTGACGGTGGACGCGCGGGGCGCTTCGGAATCGGTGGTAACGGTGGCGATGGCTTCAATGGCGGTGGCGGTGCATACAAAGCCCCTCGCGGTGGCGAAGGTGGCAACGGCGGATTGCTGCGCGGCGACGGCGGACCCGGTGGAGTGGGTGCGGATGCACTGACGCTGGGGGGTCGTGGCGGCAAAGGTGGCGTGGGCGGAGCGAGCGGCACATTGGCCGGCAACGGCGGCGCCGGTGGAAAAGGTGGATCGGGCAGCGACGGAGCCGATGGGCCGAATGACAGTGACAAGGCCAACGGCGACGCTGGCGGCAACGGTGGTTGGGGCGGCGCGGGTGGCATTGCGCGTGGAGCAGGCAGCCAAGGTGTTGGAGGTAGCGCGGGTCTAGCAGGCAATGGAGGCAACGGTGGCTCGGGCGTCGCAGGCACCAATGGCGCAGATGCAACTGTGGCGGGCTCAACTGGCGGAGATGGAACGGACGGTGGAGCCGGCGGCGTTGGCGGCGCAGGTGGTCAAGGCGGTGTTGGCGGTACAGGTGCAAAAGCTGGTGCTGATTCAGCCGGTGGCAACGGCGGCGATGGCGGTATAGGTGCGCTCGCCGGTAACGGTGGCAATGGAAAGGCTGGTGCTCCTTCCGCGACGGCAGGTAAGGCAGGCGGCGACGGCGGCGCGGGCGGCAACGCGGGCACTGGCGGTGCGGGTGGTAGTGGCGGCGCGGCAGGCCCAGGTGGCGGCGCAGCAGCTGCGGGCACAGACGGCAACGGCGGTAACAGTGGCAAGGGTGGTGTGGGCGGCAACGGGGCAAGCGGGGGTAGCGGTTTTGCCGGCGCCGATGCGAACGGTGGTAACGACGCGAGTGCTGCAATTGCCGGGACTGATGGTGGGGCGGGTGGACTCGGTGGCATCGGCGGCAACGCCGGAATTGTCGGTACAGCAGGCGGGGCAAGTGGCTCCACTGGAACTCGCGGCAATGGTGGCAACGGGGGCAATGCTGGGGCGGGGGCAAACGGTGCCAACGGTGGCAATGGGTCGAACGCCGATTCCACGCCGCTTCATACATCTGGAGCCCCCGGCGGCAACGGCGGCAATGCCGGCACGTTGGGACTCGGCGGGAGCGGTTCGCTAAAAGGAGCTGCGGGCAACGGTGCCAACGGTGGAAACGCTGGTGACGGTGGACATGGTGCAGATCTCTACGGCGCGAACAAGAGCGGTGGTGCTGGCGGCGCTGGCGGAGACGGTGGCAGTGCGACGGGCGCAGGAATTGCTGGTAACGGGGGCGATGGCGGATTTGGCGGATTCGGTGGACCGGGATCGTTCACCGGCGGCACGGGCAACGGTGCAGCAGGTGGCTTGGGTGGTGCGGGCGGCTCTGGTGGCGCAGCCGCCACAGGTTCGGCGGGTGACGGCGGCAAGGGAGGCATGGGTGGTGCGGCCGGAAAGGGCGCTGATGGTGCAGCAGCTACGACACTGGGTAGCGATGGTGGAGCTGGTGGTGCCGGAGGAAATCCCGGTGCCGGTGGCACCGGAGGATCCGGCGGCAGCGCGACTACTGGGGTCGACGGTGACGGGGGCGAAGGTGGCAACGGCGGCAGTGCGGCCAACGGGGGCAACGGCGGCGATGGTGCTGTGGGGGACCTGGACAGCGGCCTCGGCGGGGCCGGTGGCAATGGTGGGAACGCAGCCTCAGCGGGCACTGGTGGAGCTGGCGGTAGTGCCGGTAACGGTGGCAACGGTGGCGGTTCGAACGGTGGAGCGGGCGCAACTGGCTCAGGCGCCAATGGCGGCAACGGAGGCAACGGAGGCAACGGAGGTACTACTCCGAGCGGCACTGGTGCAGGAGCTCTAGGCGGCAATGGTGGTCTCGGCCTTGGCGGCAATGGCACTGCTGGCGCAGCCGGTAGTGCCGCGAGTGGCGGCACACCTGCTGGAGCTGGCGGCTATGGCGGCAATGGTGGGAACGGAGCTGGCCCCGGGGGAGTCGGCGGCAACGGTGGTGACGGTGGTGATGGCGCGATAGTGATCACGTAGCCAGAGCCTGCTGGCTAATCCACGTCCACGCAGCGCGATACCCTCGGGGAGTGAGTGAACCCGTAAGCGAAGACCTGCGTCACGGCTACGACTTTGAGTCGATCCAGGAGCGCTGGCTGCCCGTGTGGGACGAACTCCAGCCATTTCGGTCTGGCGACCCGGCTGACACTCGCGAGACGCGCTACGTGCTCGACATGTTTCCCTACCCCTCCGGCGACCTACATATGGGACACGCAGAGGCGTACGCCCTAGGCGACGTGATTGCGCGCTACTGGGTTCAGCGCGGCTTCAACGTGATGCACCCGATCGGCTGGGACGCGTTTGGCCTTCCGGCCGAAAACGCCGCCATCAAGCGCGGGGAAGATCCCGCAATCTGGACCTACGCCAACATTGAGCAGCAGAAGTCCTCGATGCGTCGTTATGCGTGCTCTTTCGACTGGGACCGCGTACTCAACACCTGCGATCCGACCTACTACCGCTGGAACCAGTGGTTCTTCCTGAAGATGCACGAGCGCGGTCTTGCCTATCGCAAGGCTTCTGCCGTCAACTGGTGCCCGACGTGTCAGACCGTGCTCGCCAATGAGCAGGTTGTCGGTGGACTTTGTGAGCGATGCGATAGCGCGGTCACGAAGAAGAAGCTGACGCAGTGGTACTTCCGCATCACCGACTATGCCGAGCGCTTGCTCGATGACATGCAGCAGCTCGAAGCCGGCTGGCCCGAAAAAGTGCTGCTCATGCAGCGCAACTGGATCGGACGATCGACCGGCGCAGAGGTGCAGTTCGTCGTTGAAGGCCGCGAAGAGCCCGTGACCGTCTACACAACCCGCCCAGACACCTTGTATGGCGCAACATTCTTCGTGGTGGCTGTGGATTCCGATCTTGCTGCCGAACTCGTTGGGGGCACGCCTGCAGAGCCAGACTTTGTTGCCTATCTCGACCAGGTCAAACAACTATCCGAGATGGATCGCCTCGATGCCGGGCGTGAGAAAACCGGAGTATTCCTCGAACGTTACGCAATCAACCCGGTCAATGGTGAGCAGATCCCGATCTGGGCCAGTGATTATGTGCTCGCTGACTACGGCACTGGCGCGATCATGGCCGTGCCTGCGCATGATCAGCGCGACCTCGACTTCGCACTCAAGTTCGGATTGCCCGTAAGTGTTGTCGTCGAAAGTGACGAGGACCCGACCGTGACCGGCATCGCCACCGGTGACGACGGCGCCCACGTCAACTCCGGGCCGCTTGACGGTCTTGGCAAAGCTGATGCGATCGCAAAGATGATCGAGATTCTCGATGAGCGCGGCACCGGCAAGGCATCAATTAACTACCGACTGCGTGACTGGCTCATCTCGCGTCAGCGCTACTGGGGCACTCCGATCCCGATCATTCACTGCGACACCTGCGGTGAAGTGCCGGTGCCTGAAGAGCAACTCCCCGTTGTGTTGCCCTCTGCGGAAGGCCTCGATCTCAAGCCCAAGGGTGCGTCGCCGTTGGGTGCTGCGATCGAGTGGGCCTCCGTCCCGTGCCCGAAGTGTGGTGCTCCTGCAACGCGCGACGCCGACACGATGGACACCTTCGTCGATTCGTCCTGGTACTTCATGCGCTACCTCGATCCGCATTTGACCACAGCTCCGTTCGATGTCGAGCAGGCAAAGAAATGGGCGCCCGTTGATCAGTACGTCGGCGGCGTGACCCACGCGATCTTGCATCTTCTCTACAGTCGCTTCTACACCAAGGTCATGTTCGATATGGGCCTCATCGACTTCAACGAACCGTTCACACGTTTGCTCAACCAAGGCATGGTCGTGATGAACGGCTCTGCGATGAGCAAATCGCGTGGCAATGTTGTACGCCTATCGGACGAGCTCGCCACCAATGGTGTTGATGCCGTACGCCTCACCATGGTCTTCGCCGGTCCGCCCGAGGACGACGTTGACTGGGCAGACGTCTCACCCGCAGGTGCGAAGAAGTTCCTCGCGCGTGCATGGCGCGTTGCCGATGACGTCACGTCTGTCCCGGGCGCCGATGCAACTACGGGCGACATCGAACTGCGCAAGGCCACCGCGAAGGCGATCAGCGAAGCCGAGCAGGCGCTGGACTCCTACCGATTCAATGTGGCGGTCGCCAAAACCATGGAACTCGTCAATGCCACGCGCAAGGCAATCGACTCCGGGTGCGGCCCGGCTGACCCGGCCGTGCGCGAAGCCGCCGAAGCGGTTGCGGTGATGCTTTCGCTGGTTGCCCCCTACACAGCCGAAGACATGTGGCGCTTGCTCGGTCATCAGCCGTGCGTCGCACGTGCAGGTTGGCCGACCTTCGACCCGGCACTTCTCGTGCAGGAGTCCGTCACGTGCATCGTGCAGATCGCGGGCAAGGTGCGCGAGCGCCTCGAGGTGTCACCGGACATCTCCGAGGCTGATCTCAAAGCGCTCGCGCTGGCGTCTGATGCCGTTCAGTCCGCGCTTGCTGGCGCGGACATCAAAACGGTCATCGTGCGTGCACCCAAACTGGTCAATATCGTTCCGGCGTAGACCGTGTCCGAAACTCGTGAGACTCCTGTCCTTCGGGCCGGGCATGTGGTGTTGCGGCCTCATACGTCGGATGACATCGACTTGATGACTCGTGCCTGCCAAGACCCCGAGATTGCCCGCTGGACGATGGTCCCCGATCCCTACGACGAAACCCATGCGCGCGCCTACCTAGACCGCATCACGGGAGGCGCCGTTGATGCAGAGTTCCCGCGATGGGTGATCTGCAGCGCCGATGACAACTCATATATGGGAGGTATGGGCTTAGTTGCGCGGGGTGTGGGCTCAATGAAGGTCGGCTACTTCGTTGCGCCGTGGGCCCGTGATCGCGGCATCGCCACATTGGCGCTTTGGGCGGCCTGTGATTGGGCATTCCGCGAAGGCGAGTGCGAGGTTGTGCACTGGGATGCATTGTCCGGCAATGATCGATCGCGTCGTGTGGCAGAAAAGGTGGGCTTTCAGATCAAGACCGATGTCATGCGGAAGTGGGTTGAGGTGCGTGGGCAACTCACAGACTCGTGGCTCGGCGATCTACTCCCCGAGGACCTCGTGCCGCTTAAGTCTTTGCTGTGATCGACGAGATCTCCGCTGACGAAGCCCGGCGCATTGCGCTGTGGTCCCAAGGACTGCTTGGACCACGACTGCCCGATGTCGGCACCATGCTTGAGCATCTCGGCGCCGTACAACTCGACACAATTTCGGTCTTGGCTCGCTCACACGAACTTGTTGCTTACGCGCGCATGGGCGCAATCCCACGCAAAACGATTGAGCAGGCGTATTGGAGTGGTTCAACCGCGTTTGAGTACTGGTCGCATGCGGCGTGCATTCTGCCGATAAACGAATGGCCATGGTTTGCCTTTCGGAGGCGTCACTATGAAAAGCGCGGGGTGCGCTGGCACGACGTCTCCCGCAAGCAGCTCGATGTGATTGTGAAGCGCCTACGCACCGAAGGGCCACTCACCACGCGCGACATCGGGGGAGCGAAGACATCATCTGATTGGTGGGACTGGTCGGAGTCCAAGGTAGCCATCGAATTCTTGCTCGACACTGGGGTTGTCGTGTGCGCCCGCCGCGAGGGCTGGCGACGCGTCTATGACCTCGCCGAAGATGTTGTCCCGAAGTCCTTGCTGTACGACGCGTCTGAAGACGAGTGTCTGCGGCGGCTGACTGAACTAGGTGGTCACAGTGTCGGTGTGGGCACGCTCGGAGACATCGCAGACATACATCGACTCAAAGTCGGCGACGTGCGTGCGCACATTGCCGACACCGACCTCGTCGAAGTCAACGTCACAGGCTGGAGTGAGCCCGCATGGGCTTCACCTGAAGCGCTGGAATGGCTGTCGACATCGAGTCGCGCCAAGTCACGCACCACTTTGCTTTCGCCTTTCGATTCATTGATCTGGCATCGCGGACGTATGGAGCGTCTTTTTGGAATGTTCCATCGTATTGAGGCCTACACGCCAGCGGCCAAACGTGTGCACGGCTACTTTGCGATGCCGGTGTTGCACGGCGGTCAACTCGTCTCTCGCGTGGATCCCGCGCGAGAGAATCTAGGCAAGGGCCGGCAGTCTCTAGTCGCGAAAACAGTCACGATGGAGCTCGATGCGCGCGGCACGGTGCCTGCCGCAGCAATTGAGGGCACCGCACGGGCTTTGCGCGAGGCCGCGACCTGGGTGGGAGCCGAACGCATTGACATCGAGACGGTGCGACCGGCGTCAGCGAAGGCGCCGCTTCGGGCTAGCCTTCGGGGATGAGCGTCGCGATCGTCACCGACTCCACGGCCTACCTTCCGGTAGAGCTGGCGCAAGAGTGTGGTGTGCGCGTGGTGCCTGTTCAAGTGATTGTCGGTTCGGAGTCTTATCCCGAAACAGATGATCCGGATTCCGCACGACTTTCTGCTGCGTTGATGGCACGACAGACAGTCACGACTTCACGGCCCAGCCCCGAACTTTTCCTCGCGGCTTTTGCCGACTGCGTGGCGGAGGGTGCGACCCACATTGTGTGCGCGACTTTGTCATCGGATATGTCTGCAACGTATGAGTCTGCACTGCTGGCTGCGCGTGAGTGTGGCGCTGACGTCACCGTGATCGACAGTCGTACTGCCGCAATGGGCCTGGGGTTCGCCGTTCTTGCCGGCGCCCGGGTTGCGCAGGCCGGCGGCTCGGCGGTTTCTGTTGCCGCGACCATCACGCGTGTCGCGGCGGAAACCCGTGTGATGTTCTACGTCGACACTCTCGAATACCTGCGCAAGGGCGGTCGCATTGGGGGAGCGAGTGCTCTTCTTGGACACGCTTTGCAGGTCAAGCCGATCCTGCAAATTGCCGATGGTCGTGTTGCGCCGCTAGAGAAGGTACGGACCGCAGCCAAGGCGATCTCGCGAATGGTCGAACTTGCCGTCGCTGCGGCGACAGCAAGCAATGTCGAGATCGCGGTTCAGGACGTCGACGCACCCGATCGAGCCGACAGTCTGATGAGCCAACTGCGAGAGAGTCTCCCCGGCATCTCAATTGTGCGCAGCCAGCTCGGCGCCGCGGTCGGCGCGCACCTCGGACCGGGATCTGTCGCTGTGGTGATCGCACCACTATGACGTGGTGGTGGGTTGTCGCGGCGGCAGTCGGCTACCTCTTGGGCTCCATCATTCCTGCTGCACTCATTGCGCGAGTTCGCAGGATCGATTTGCGCGGCTCGGGCTCTGGCAATCCTGGTGCCACGAATGCCGCGCGCGTCATGGGCATTCGCATCGGGGTTGTCGTCGGGGTATTCGACGTACTCAAAGGGCTCGTGCCAGCCCTTGCTTTCACGATCTGGGGTGACCCGAGCCTCGGCGAGGTTGCTGGGTTCGCCGCGGTTATCGGACACATCACCTCGCCTTGGTTGGGATTCCGCGGAGGTAAGGGAGTCGCGACAACAATTGGCGTCATTCTCGGTACGCATCTGCTGTGGGCAGTTCCGGTGCTTATCGTGTTTGGTCTGATGGTGTGGCGGACAAAGCGCATGGGGCTCAGTGCCTGTCTAGGTGCGCTCATGCTGATCCCGGCCTCGTTGATCTTCCCGCATGATGGTGGCGATGTGGTGTTTGCGGTCTTGCTCGCAGGACTGGTGTTAGTGCGGCACTACCGCAATCTGCGTGATTTCTGGCGAGAGATTCGGGCGCCAAAGTCCGCATAAGCGCTCATCCACAGGTGTGCCGCTGGGCTTTCGATCACTACCGCAACCCATTTAGCCTCGGCCCATGCCCAAGCACGCCACCTCCTTACACGACCGGATTCGCACACTGTTTCCGAGTTCGCTAGCACACGTCGATGAGCCGGCCATCGACTCAGTAGACATCAGTTCCGCGATTCCCCCTACCGGTCGGCGATGGAGTCGTGGGTCAGCACGGGCGGTGGTTGTGGGTTTCGCCGTGCTTTTCGCCGTAGTCGGCTGGTGGTGGTGGCAAGGACGACCACACGAGGTGTCCACCCCACCGAGCGTGATTGCCGCTGGCGAACCGCTTGCTGGTGTCTCTTCACCGTCAACAGTGGCGAACCTCGTCGTACACGTCATTGGCGATGTGAAGAGTCCAGGGCTCGTGAGACTCCAGTCGGGGTCTCGAGTAAGTGATGCTCTCGACGCGGCAGGTGGCTTGAAGCCCGGAGCGCGGCTCGGGCGGGTCAATCTCGCACGCGAAGTAGTCGATGGCGAACAGATCATCTTTGGTCGCCACGCTGCCGCCGCTGTTTCCACGACGCCGGGGCTGCTCAACCTCAACTCCGCCACTCTGGATGACTTCGAAGCTCTACCCGGTATCGGCCCAGTGCTTGCGCAGCGCATAGTCACCTGGCGCGATGCAAACGGACCGTTCACCGCCGTAGAAGAACTGCGTGAGGTGTCTGGCATCGGAGACTCGACGTACGCCGACCTTTCGCTGCTAGTCCGCGTCTGATCAGTGCGCGATCTGCGGCTACTGCCCCCCGCCGCATCCGCGTGGTCGTGTAGCGCGGGCGTACTACTACTTCCCGGTGTCGCAAGCGGCTGGCTATCCCTGAGTTGTCTGGTGGTCGCGATCGTGAGCGTAGTTGCCTTGCTTCGCTCACGTGGCTCCCTAAGCCGTATGTGTGCAGTGAGTGCACTTGCCGGCGCCCTCAGCATGTTGTCGGCAGGCGTCTATGTGCAGGCGATCCGAGCCGAACCGCTAGCGTCGCTGGCTGAGGCCCGCGCGAACGTGACCGCGCTTGCGGTGGTGACTGGCGATCCGCGAGCGAGTACGTCCATTGGTGGTGTCGATCGATGGAGTCTACGAATTCGAGTGCACTCGTTGACATCAGACGATCGCGAATTCGCTCTTGACGTCCCTATCGCTGTATTCGGCGGTGGAGTTGCGCCCCCTGCGGGCGCAGAAATTGAAGTAGTAGGTCGGTTGGCCCCTGCGACATGGGCGCGCGATGTGAGCGCAAGTCTCAACGCGACGTCAATCTCTGAAGTGAAGCCGCCAGATCCGTTAGCGGCCACAGCCACTGAGGTGCGAGCTGGTCTGGTACGGGCACTTGATGGCGTTCAACCTGATGCCGCAGCTCTCGTGGCTGGGCTCGCAGTGGGAGATGAGTCGGACGCACCTGCGTTGCTCATCGCAGATATGCGCTCGTCTGGGTTATCGCATCTCACGGCGGTGTCCGGTGGCAATGTCATGATTGTCATTGCTGCTGTGCTGCTACTCGGCAGGCTTCTCGCCTTTCGAACGATGTGGCGAGTGGCAATTGCGATTCTCGCTTTGGGCTTCTTCGTAGTACTTGTTCGGCCTGAGCCGAGCGTGCTCCGCGCTGCTGTCATGGGCTCTGTATCCTTGCTGGCACTGACAACTGGTTCTCGATCACGCGGCATCCCTGCCTTGAGTGCGGCCATCATCGTCTTAGTCGTGATCGCGCCCGTGCTTGCTCTTTCCCTTGGGTTCGTGCTGTCGGTCGCGGCTACAGCGGGGTTGTTGTTGCTGGCGCCGGTCATTCGAAATCGACTCGACCGATCCCGGGGCTTTTGTCGCCTGCCGTTGGTGGTTCGTCTCGCGCTCGCCGTGGCACTTTCCGCGCAGGTCGTAACCGCTCCACTTATCGCGAGTCTCGGCAACGGATTGTCACTGGTAAGCGTGCCGGCAAATTTGTTGGCGGCGCCCGTAGTGCCCTCAGTCACGGTGTTGGGGCTGGGTGCTGCGGTCGCTTCGACATTCTCACCGCACCTCGCGTGGGTGCTCGCCCATTGCGCTGCGCCCGGAGCATGGTGGATCTCTTGGGTCGCCCACGAGTCGGCCTCGCTGCCGCTGTCAGTGGTGCCGTGGCCTGCTGGACTTCTCGGTGGCGTGCTCTTGCTGGCATTGGGGCTGGTTGCACTGCTCGTCTGGCGTTTCGCCCGGGCACGCGACATGCGCATGCCCATGCCGCTTGTGGTCGCCTTGGGTCTGAGCGTTGTCGTGGTGGTCTGTGTTCGACCACCCGGCGCTTGGCCCCCAACAGGTTGGGTGATTGTTGCTTGCGATGTTGGCCAAGGCGATGGTCTCGTTGTGCGTACCGGGGAGCGAAGCGCCATTGTGATCGACACCGGTCCCGAGCCAGTTGCGATCTCTCGATGTCTCGACGATCTGCAAATCGATGAGATTCCGGCCGTAGTCCTGTCGCATTTCCATGCCGATCATGTCGAGGGCCTGCCAGGCATCCTCAGCACGCGATCGGTGGGTGCCGTTTTCGTGTCACCCGTACGAGATCCCGCCACTCAAGCCGAAAAGGTAGATCAATGGTGCGCAGACGCCGGCGTGTCGGTGATCCCGGTGAGCGCAGGTGACCAACGCGCCATCGGCGCACTGACCTGGAACGCGGTGTGGCCCGCACGAGTGATTCGTGACGGTTCGGTTCCCAACAACGCGAGCGTGGTTCTACTTGTGGAGACCTACGGACTACGTCTGCTGCTCACTGGCGACTTAGAGTCTGCAGCGCAGGTGGCCGTGCGCTCCGCGATCGCGGGTCAACGCATTGATCTAGTCAAGATTCCGCATCACGGCAGTCGTATGGCGGAGGTGACCTTCCCGGCCGCGGTGAACCCTAGGGTCGCCCTTGTCAGCGTGGGCAGAGACAACGACTATGGCCACCCCGCGCCCGGCACGATGGCGTTGTGGGAAGCCACCGGCGCGACGATCGGCCGTACTGATCTTGACGGCGACCTCGCAGTCTTGGGCGACCTCAGCCTCGTCCGGCGAGGGGTGATCGGCGAATGAACGCCCCGTGGCATGCTGACAGCATGGCCACCCCAGCTCCCGTGACGCTCGTCTCTGGTCCGGAGGAATTCCTCGCGGAGCGCGCCGTGCGTGACGTGGTCTTGGCAGCCCGCAAGGTCGATCCGAGCATCGAGCGCCGTGATGTGGAGGGTTCCGCAGAGGGTGCGGCTGGCCTACTGCGCGAGGCCTTGAGCCCGACTCTTTTTGGCGATGCGGCAGTGGTCGTGGTCAATGGCATCGAAGGACTTGATGATGCGGGTCAGACTGCCGTACGCACCGCTCTCGCTGACCTGCCTGTAGGCATCTATCTCGTACTCGTGCATCCCGGGGGAGTGAAGGGCAAGGCGCTGCTCACGGACATCCGCAAGTCCGGCGCAGCCGAAGTCGACTGCGCAACTCTAAAGCGCGGCGGTGACACGATCGACTTCATCACGCGGGAGTTCGCACGCCACGGTCGCAAGGCGACTCGCGAAGCGATTAACGCCCTGTATGAATCCCTGGGGCAGGACCTGCGCATGTTGGCCGCTGCCGTCTCGCAGGTGTGCGCCGATATCGATGCAGAGCCAATCGACGCCGAACACGTGCATTTCTACTTTGATGGCGTTGCCGAGGTGAGCTCATTCCAGATTGCTGATGCGGTGTGGGACCGACGCCCAAAAGACGCGCTTCGTGATTTGCGCTGGGCAATGGAAACCGGTGATCGCAATCGCATCGGGCCATCACTCGTGTCGGGTCTCAGCGGTGGGCTGCGCAGTCTTGCCCGCTATACCGGCGTGAGCCACTCCATGTCTGAAGGTCAGATCGCAGGGGAGATTGGCGTTCCCCCGTGGAAGGTCAAGGTCATCAAGCGTCAAGCCGCACGTTGGCGCCCTGCACAACTCGCTCAGGCGACCTTGCTGCTTGCTGCAGCGGATGGCGCGACCAAAGGCGGAGTACGTCACGGCGAAAGTCTGGATCCAGTGCAAAAAGCCGCGATGCTTGAGTCGCTCGTGGTGAACATCGCCTCGCCCGATTAAGTAGGTAGGTCCCCCTGCACATGGGGGACTTGCGAACTTGTTTCACCCCACTGATCTACAACGTAGATTGTGGCCCTAGCTACCTGGAGGAACACATGGTGATCGGCGCCCCTGGACTTGGTCTTGCGGCAGCACTGGTTGTGTTGGCGTCTTTGTCAGGCTGTGGCTCGGGAACGAGTGAGTCGAGCACGTCGAGTGCTTCGAGTGCGGCAGCCCTCGTGCCGGAGGAAGTTCGTGCATCGGGGGTGCTCACGTTCGGAGTCGAGCCGCTGGGATCACCCAATGAATTCCTGGACGCTCAGGGCAATCTTGTCGGTTGGGATATCGAGATCGCTCAGGCCATGGCAGCGAAGTTGAACCTCAAGCCCGAATTCACGCAAACGAAGTTTATTGAGATCATCCCTGGCGTTGTCAGCGGCAAGTACGACCTCGGCGTCAATTCCTTCTTTGACACCAAAGAAAGGCAAACTCAAGTCGACATGGTCGACTACTACCGCGCCGGTATTCAGTGGGCCTCGAGGGCTGGGATCAGCGTCGACCCCAACAATGCGTGTGGACTCACGGTCGCGGCCCAAACAGATACCTATCAGGCCCTTGTTGATCTGCCCGCGAAGTCCAAGGCATGTACCGACGCTGGAAAGCCGGCAATTGGCGTGATTGAATTCGTGACGCAGGAGGAAGCTGCGGCGGCAGTAATTTCGGGAAGCGCCGATGCATACAGTTGTGATCTGCCAATTACCGCGTATGCAGTTGCACAGAGCAATGGGAAGCTACAACTGGCTGGCGACGTTTACTCGATCTTCTTCTACGGACTGCCCATCCCCAAAGGAAGCCCACTCGCAGCGCCACTTAAGGCGGCGCTGGAGGAGATGATTGCCGACGGAACCTACATCGCCATTCTCAAGAAGTGGAATGTCGAAGCAGGTGCGGTCAGCGAGATTTCCATCAATGGTGGCTGAGGGGCGTTAGCCCAATTCAAATGTTGTGCTGCCCCAGATCTCGTCGTGGGGTAGCACGGGTTCAGCGCCACGGTACATACGTGCACACGTGAATGCTGCGACCATCCCGCACTCCTTCGCGAGAGCGATCGCGCCTGAATTGCGATCCGGCACGTCGATAGCGATGCTCTCTCCCCATGTGCGTCCCTGCTGTGCGCATCGGCTCATCAATGCGCGCGCGGCTTCCTCGTCATTGGCAAATAGGGGTCCGATGCGTGCCCCTCCGGATGCGGTCGGGCGAACTGTGGCGTAACCGACGAACGCACCGTCTCGAAGGGCTGCAAAGGATCGACGGGGGGAGTCGGGCTGTAGCCACTGACTCACGAATTTCGACCTCGGTGCGGGCACGTGTGCGGTGTCGTACGCGACCACTTCGGCAAAGAGCGAACTCTCGGTGTCGACATCGACGACCTGAATGCCAGCGGGCATCGAGATTTTGGAGACGACGTGGGACACGCGACCCGTAAAACGCGGCGTCCAGTGGGCGAAGACGAAACCGAGAGTTTCATAGCTAGCCACCTGTGCGGCTACGCCATCTAGCCCGGCAACGAGAGATCCCACTCGTTGGAGAGCCGCGTCTGCAATGACGTGCCCGAGGCCTTGCTGGCGAAGGTCCGGCTCAACGATGTAGAACCCACAGAATGCGAAATCCCGGTCATAGTGAACCGCGCTGGCGGCTGCGACCATTCGGTCTTGGATATGTCCGACAAAGAACCCTTGGGGATCGGCGGCGTAGAAAGCTTCGATGTCACCCAGTCCTGGTGACCAGCCCTCGCGCTCGGCCCACGCCCCCAACTGGAGGGCTTGCTTGAAGGTCGCTGAGGTGATGACGAGTTCGGAGGGCACCAGCACAGTTAACCCACCTGCGATCTATTGTCGAGGTGAAACCCGAAACGTTAGAGCGCGGTGACCGACTTGGCGATCGAGGACTTGCGGTTGGCGGCCTGGTTGGCGTGAATGACGCCCTTCGACGCGGCCTTGTCGAGCTTGCGGTTTGCCTCACGAGCGAGCTCGGTGGCCTTGACCGTATCGCCAGCGGCGACGGCCTCACGGACCTTGCGAACGGCAGTCTTCAGAGACGACTTCACAGCCTTGTTGCGGATGCGCGCCTTTTCGTTGGTGCGGTTCCGCTTGATCTGAGACTTGATGTTTGCCACTGAAAGCCCTTCGGGATACGTTTACCGACCGCCCAGAGTACCCCCTCAGGCCCGCGGCACCCAAATGGGGGCCGGGATGGGACGATATGGGGGTGTCCGCATCCGCTCCCGGTAGTACCGACCCGTCGCTGATCCGGAATTTCTGCATCATCGCCCATATCGACCATGGCAAGTCGACCCTGGCCGACCGGATGCTCCAGCTGACCGGGGTCGTAGAGGGCCGAGACATGCGGGCCCAGTACCTCGACCGCATGGACATCGAGCGCGAGCGCGGCATCACCATTAAGTCCCAGGCCGTACGCCTGCCATATACGGCCGGAGACGGGCGTACCTACATCCTCAACCTGATCGACACCCCCGGGCACGTCGACTTCACCTATGAGGTCTCTCGGAGTCTGGCGGCCTGTGAGGGCGCTGTGCTGCTCGTGGACGCCGCCCAAGGCATCGAGGCCCAGACCTTGGCCAACCTCTACCTCGCGCTCGAGAACGACCTACAGATCATCCCGGTGCTCA
This sequence comes from uncultured bacterium, assembly GCA_903850745.1. Classification (GTDB taxonomy): domain Bacteria; phylum Actinomycetota; class Actinomycetes; order S36-B12; family S36-B12; genus CAINMH01. The sequence continues at coordinate 1,778 of CAINMH010000002.1, read as the reverse complement.
ACAAGATCGACTTGCCTTTCGCGCAGCCGGAGAAGTACGCCGCTGAGCTTGCCAAGATCATCGGCTGCTCGCCGGACGACGTCCTGCGGGTGTCGGGCAAGACTGGTGTGGGCGTGGCCGAACTGTTGCAGGCGACCGTTGATTTGATTCCGCCGCCGGTGGGTGACCCGGATGCACCGGCGCGTGCCCTGATTTTCGACTCGGTCTACGACACCTATCGAGGCGTGGTGACCTACGTCCGTGTCGTCGATGGGCAACTCAACTCGCGTGATCGCATTCAGATGATGTCGACACGTACGGTGCACGAGTTGCTCGAGGTCGGTGTCATCAGCCCCGACCCGATCCCGTCGAAGGGTCTCGGCGTCGGCGAGGTGGGCTACCTCATCACCGGCGTGAAGGATGTACGTCAGTCGCGCGTGGGAGACACGGTCACAACTCTGGCGCGCCCGGCGACACAGGATCTCGGTGGCTACCGCGATCCCAAGCCCATGGTCTTCGCCGGTCTTTATCCGCTCGACGGCTCGGACTATCCCGAACTGCGCGATGCGCTCGACAAGCTCAAGCTCAACGATGCCTCGCTCGTGTACGAGCCGGAGACGTCCGTTGCTCTCGGGTTTGGGTTCCGGTGTGGCTTCCTTGGGCTGCTGCACATGGAGATCGTCCGCGAGCGACTTGAGCGTGAGTTCAATCTTGACCTCATCTCCACGGCGCCCAACGTCGTCTATCGCGTACGCATGGACGACAACTCTGAGCACATCGTGACCAACCCGAGTGAGTTCCCTGACGGCAAGGTCGCCGAAGTGTTCGAGCCGATCGTGCGCTCGACAGTTCTCGCGCCCACGGAGTTTGTGGGCGCGATCATGGAGCTGTGCCAGCAGCGTCGCGGAACTATGGACGGGATGGATTACATCTCCGAGGATCGCGTCGAGTTGCGCTACACCCTCCCGCTCGCGGAGATTGTCTTTGACTTCTTCGATCAATTGAAGTCGCGCACTCGTGGCTACGCCTCACTAGATTACGAACCCAATGGCGAGCAGGCGGCTGACTTGGTGAAGGTCGACATCCTGCTGCACGGCGATCCGGTGGATGCCTTCTCTGCGATTGTGCACCGCGACAAGTCGTACAACTATGGCGTCGCAATGGCGGCCAAGCTCAAGGAACTCATCCCGAGGCAGCAGTTCGAGGTACCGATCCAGGCAGCGATCGGCGCCCGCATCATCGCGCGCGAAAACGTACGCGCGATCCGCAAGGACGTTTTGGCCAAGTGCTACGGCGGCGACATCACCCGAAAGCGCAAACTGCTCGAGAAGCAGAAGGAAGGCAAGAAGCGCATGAAGATGGTCGGCCGAGTCGAGGTGCCCCAGGAGGCCTTCATCGCCGCACTATCCACCAGCGACACCGGAGCCGAAGCCAAAAAGAAGTAAGACTCTCGTCTTAGCGCCTTCGTCTTAGCGCCTTCGTCTTCCGAACTCATGAATGTCCGTCGTGCCAAATTCCTGTAGTTGCTGACTTGTGGCAGTCCCCTTCGTGTAGTTGCTGACTTGTGGCAACTTTTCGTACGCCAAAACTTGCCACAAGTCAGCAACAACGAAATGAGCGTTGCCACAAGTCAGCAACAACGAAATGGGTGTTGCCACAAGTCAGCAACAAGGAATGCGAGGAGTTCGAGACGGACCTCTGGTCATCCGACCGCCATGCGCCATCCGCTATCCGCCACCCGCCATCCGCTGTTGTTGCCCGGTTATGGCACTTCAATCTCGCATGTTGCCCGGTTATGG
>CAINMH010000001.1 GCA_903850745.1 uncultured bacterium | reverse complement strand
GTTAGGTGCGGCCGTACTCGGCAAGCACGTGGGTGACTCGGCGAGTTACGAGCTCGCTAACGGCAAATCAGTGAGCGTCACCGTTGTCAGCGTGGAGGCGTACGCCGGCTAACGACTTGTCGTGCTGCGGTGCTTCCTGATCGCCAGCGGTGCGGCCCTTCGGCATGGCTGTAGACCCATTTTTCGCATTGTTGCCCGGTTGTGGCAGTCCCCGACTCCTTGTTGCCCGGTTGTGACAACTTCGAGGGGAGCAAAAGTTGCCACAACCGGGCAACGACAAGATTGCGACTGCCATAACCGGGCAACGTAACGATTATTGGTAGTCGCCATTCTTTGTTGCTGACTTGTGACAACCAAGAATTTGCAGTTGCTGAGTTGTGGCAACCAAGAATTCGTAGTTGCTGAGTTGTGGCAACTTTTTGACCTCCGAAAATTGCCACAAGTCAGCAACTACGGGGGTGCAAGAGAATCGGGCTTGGAGAACAGGCCGGAGTGAAGGGCTGGAGAACGGGCTGGAGTAAAGGGTCGCAGTGCGAGATCGGAGAACAGGCCTGCGGAACCAGGCCTGCGGAACCGGTACGGGGAACTTCCCCGCTAGCAGTAGTTGCCCAGACGTACTTAACGACTCGTCGTGCTGCGGTACTTCCTGATCGCCAGCGGTGCAAAGATTGCAATAAGCACCGCACATGAGATCAGCGTGTAAAGCGCTGCATGCTGCATTGGCCACGCCGTCGAAGGAATGCCAGTGGGATTGCCGAAAAGTTCTCGGGCCGCCAAGACAACCGACGAGACCGGGTTCCATGCCGCTACGACTTGAAGCCACCCCGGCATTGATGAAATTGGCACAAAAGCATTGGACAAGAAGGTTAGAGGGAAGAGCCAGATCAGGCCAGCGGTGCTTGCCGTCTCTGGATTAGGCACCTTCAAACCAATCCAAGAACCAATCCAAGCCACGGTGTAGGCAAACAGCAGGAGGAGCAGATAAGCGAGGATTGCGTTGAAGATTCCGTTGTTGATGCGCCACCCCACAAGGAGCCCCGTGATCGACAACACGGTGAGCACTAGGACTTGACGCAGCGTGTCTGCCACCGTCCGTCCGAAGAGCACTGCGCCGCTCGACATCGGAAGGGCGCGGAAACGATCTATCAGCCCGCGCTTCATGTCTTCCGCCAAACCCACGGTGCTGGCAGCAGCCGCAAAAGCCACTGTCTGCCCGAAGATGCCCGGCATCAGGTACTCCCGATAGGCGCTTGCACCATCATCACCCGGGATGGGAATGGCCCCACCGAAGACATAGGCGAACAACAAAACAAAGATGACCGGTTGTACGAGTGAGAAGAACAGCAGCTCTGGCACCCGAATGGTCTGAATCAGATTTCGACGCGCTACGACAAGTCCGTCATGCAGCCCCCAGCCAATGATTGGCCGTTTCATAATCTCTGGTGCACCGGTGGTCATCACTGCCCCCTTCCACGACGACGACTTGGGGGTGGCGGTGAATTATCCTCTTCGGCTGCATGCCCAGTGAGGGATAGGAATACATCGTCAAGTGTGGGCCGACGAAGTACGAGATCGGTCACTGCCACATCTTGCGCGTCAAGGGCTCGAATCGCATCAACAAGGACCGTAGAGCCGCCACTCACCGGAGCAGAGAGACGATCATCTTCGATGCTCACTTCGCCGGTGCTCACCGAACGAAGTGCCACCGCTGCCGAATTCGCCTTGGCGACGTCTGCGATGGTGATCTCAATGCGATCACCACCAATCTGATCTTTAAGCGTGTCTGCAGTCCCCTTGGCGATAACGCGTCCCTTGTCGATCACGACGATCTCGTTGGCCAGCTGGTCAGCCTCGTCGAGGTACTGCGTCGTGAGCAGAACGGTCGTCCCTTCCGCCACAAGATCGCGAATCACCTGCCAGAGCCCAAGACGAGATCTTGGATCGAGACCAGTTGTAGGTTCATCGAGAAAGAGGATGGGTGGTTTCGCAATAAGACTCGCGGCTAGGTCGAGCCTGCGGCGCATTCCACCTGAGTACGTCCGCAATGAACGATTCGCCGCCGCCGTGAGATCGAACCGTTCTAAGAGCTCATCCGTGCGTGCCTTCACGTAGGCCGGTTTGAGGTGATAGAGCCCACCGAACATTCGCAAGTTCTCTCGACCGGTGAGGTACTCGTCTACTGCGGCGTACTGACCCGTCAACCCGATCGATCTGCGCACGGCATTGGGTTTAGTCCGCACGTCGTGGCCAGCAACTTTGGCTGTGCCCGCATCTGGCTTGAGCAAGGTGGCCAGCACTCGCACCGCAGTCGTCTTACCTGCGCCGTTGGGGCCCAACAATCCCAGCACTGTTCCTTCGGAAACGCGCAGGTCAAGCCCGTCAAGCGCCACCACTTCGCCGTAGCGCTTCACTAAGCCACTGGCTTCAATTACGTCACTCACTTGTATGACGCTACACGTTCAACGCGATCAGGCACGGGATTGGTGCCAGACTGGACCCATGGCGAGACAGGTAAACGCAGTCACTGAACGACTCCGGCGCAGCAAGGTGAATTCCCCGGTAGATCGCCGTCGTGACATCGAGCGGCCACCTGGCCCGCGTGCAGCCGATCTCCCCTACCGATTCGCTACGAGTGGAGACATCTGCGGGTACTTCGTCGCCGTTGAACGTGAATACGAACAGATCGCACACACGCGGATGCTGCGCGATCACTTGTACATCCTCAACGACCCAGAATTTGTCGTGGAATTCTTCCTCAACCACTCTCGCGGCAACATGAAGGGCCGCGCATTGCAAGGAGCCAAGGCGGTTCTTGGCACTGGGCTCCTTACCAGCGACGGTGACTTTCATCTGCGCCAGCGGCGCCTCGTGCAGCCGGCTTTCCATCGCGATCGCGTCGTGTCGTACGCCCAGACAATGGCCGCGATCACGCAACGGCACGAGCAGCGCTGGAAGGAGGGCGCGACATTCGACATGGTCGAAGACATGAGTGCGCTCACCCTCGCGATCGTTGGTGAGACGCTTTTTGGGGCAGACCTCACCTCAGACGCTGCAGAAATGAATACTGCTCTGACAGAAGTACTCACCGGATCCGGCGCGCGCCTGATGATGGGTGGGGGAATTCTGCGCCTGCCGACACCGGCTCGGCGCAGATCGGTGGAATCAAGTGCAACCCTCGATGCCATCGTGCAGCGCATGGTCGACGATCATCGTCGTATCGGTGACACCGGTGACATGCTCTCAATGCTTATCGCAGCCCAAGAAGATGGCGAGGGCATGAGCGACGAGCAGGTACGCGACGAGGCAATGACACTTGTCCTTGCCGGGCACGAAACAACTGCCATGGCCATGTCATGGACGTGGATGTTGCTCGCTCGCAATCCTCAGGTAGCAGAGTGGCTCCATGAAGAACTCGACTCGGAGCTTGCCGGACGCGCACCGGGTTTCGAGGATCTTGGCGCGCTGCCACGCACTCATGCGGTCATCGCAGAATCTATGCGTATGTACCCACCGGCGTGGAGCATGGGCCGACGGGTGCTCAAGGATCTCACGCTCGGTAAGTGGCTGGTACCTCGTGGGGCAATGGTGCTCTCGAGCCAGTACGCGCTGCAGCGAAGCCCACGCTGGTGGGACTCACCACTCGCCTTCCGACCGCGGCGATGGATCGGAGCAGATGGCGCGTTTAGTGAGACCAATCCAGGACAACCGCGGGGAGCGTGGTTTCCGTTTGGTTGGGGAAATCGTCGTTGCATTGGCGAGCAGTTCGCGTGGACCGAGGCGCAACTCATCTTGGCTACCCTCGCGCAGCGCTGGGAACCCCAACTGCAGCAGGGCCATGCGGTCGAACCGCAGCCCGCTGTCACGTTGCGGCCAAAGGGCGGACTTCCAGTGACCTTGCGCAGACGTTCAGGCGGATAATCCTGGACCCTTTGAGGTGACCTCACGGCTCGAACCGAGCCGCGCACGCGCAGCTGCCTCACGACCTGCCAATGACGCGGCTCCGCCTTGGCGACTGACCGACCCGGAGTAGCCCGTCCACCGGCCACGCGCTTTTGATGAGGAGCGATAGAAGTCGCGTACCTCGACCTCCTTGGCTCTCAACACCAACTCACCAGTGACCTTTTGCCCGGCCACAGCCCCGAACTCCTCGGGCGCGATGTCCACGACTCGTTGCGACTGGCGCACAACCTCCTGCTCGTAAGCTTCGCGCAATCGTTGTGCGATGCGCTCGATGAATGCGGCGTAAAAGGCGGCACGCGCGGTTTGTGAGGTGTGTTCCTTCGCGTATCCCTCGCGCGACCGATACCGATCACCGCGCCACTCCCCACGCTTGAGCCACACAGTGGCACTCGTCGCCATCTGCGTCGCAAGCGAGGCATAGAGCGTCTCGCACACTTCGATATCGCTGGGCATCCCATAGGCAATGACATAGGTGGAGTTGTGCGCAATGTCGACCTTGAGCGCATTGCAGTGCCCGATCGATAAGAAGAGTGCCACGAGATGGCGATTAGCCCGTTGAGCTGGCTCACCAATGTGAATCGTCTTATTTGTGGGCTGCTCACGTGCCTCGCGCTTTGCAATGCGTGCACGCGCCACTGCTAAGTCAACACTCGCTTGAGTGGCGAGCGCTTGGGCCTTAGCGAGGTAGAGCTCTGCTTCTATTGGGTTATCAGTGCGCTCGGCCTTCGCAAGCAGGGCTGCAATGCGGTCGAGGTGCTTCATACGCCCACCCCATCGAATGCTGCACGCAGCACGAGCGCAACTTCTGGACCAATAACGATCTCCACAAGCACGCCCATTGTCGCGATGAACTCCGGGCCGTGCGCCGCGATCTCGCGATCCTTTGAATAGGCGAGATGGTGGGCGACTTCGTGCAAGACCACTAACTCACGCGCCGCCCAACGAGGTGGCGGCCCGGCCAGCGGAATCGCGATGACCGAACCGTCTCGTTCGTACGTCGCACGCGACGAGCCCGCCCGCTCGCGAACCGCGACTGCTCCACATGTGGGCCAATCCCGCCGCACGGTTGGGAGCCCAAGGACCGCATCGGCGTAGGCCTGAATCGACCGTACGTCGGCAAACCTACGCTCAATCGGCAAGGTGATGGACGAGCCGAAGAAGTCAACCTCGCCACCCCGCGCGAGCAAGGCGGCAATCTGATCTTCGGCGGCGTAGACCGCCGAGCGGTGGGAGTCCCGATTCATATCGTGACGATAAGCCGAAGGTCGGACATCTCCCAAGCCCCACATCAACTGGCTGGGGATAAACGAGCGACCCTGCCGCTTAGCTTTCGATCCGCTCCACTGTCACGGCTGTGCCGTAGGCGGCAACCTCGTTCATGACATCGCCAACCTCGCCGGTGTCAAAACGCATTGCCACGACTGCATTGCCACCGACCTGATACGTCGACATGCGAAGCCGATCGACTGCCTCAAGGCGACTGTCGGCAAGGAGCTTGGTGTAGCCCTTGACCTCGCCACCAAAGACGGTGCGGAAGGAAGCGCCCATGTTCGCGAACGCATTGCGAGCGCGCACGGTCAAGCCAAACACCTCGCCGTGCACGGCAGTGATGCGATAGCCCACGATCTCGTTGGTGGTGACCACGAGAATTGGCGGACCTGAGTATGCCGCTGGGGCCGCCCCGATCTCGCCGGGAGACTGCTCGGTGATCGATGCCTGGTACTGGTCGGTCCACTGGGTACCGTCCCACCACCGGATGCGCGTCGCATCGGTGGGATCGGGGTACCAGCCTGCGGGGGGAAGATTGCCACCTGAAGTCGTCATACTGCCAAAATACATCGGCAGCATGGTCAAGTCATCGCCAACTGGCCCGAAGGCATAGATTCGGGCGGTGCGGCATCGGATCCCCCTCCTGCGTGAGTTGCCGCCAGAGGTCGCAGTCCTGACTGCTGTCGCGTTCTGCGTGGCCCTCGGATTCGGGATTCTCGCGCCCGCAATCCCGATCTTCGCTCGCTCCTTCGGTGTATCTGCCTTCGCGGCCACCGCTGTCATCTCTGCGTTCGCACTCATGCGCTTCGTCAGCGCCCCCTTTGCCGGCTGGCTGACGAGCCGAATCGGTGAGCGTACGACGATCGCCGCCGGCCTCATCATCGTCGCGGTCTCCAGCACACTCGCCGGCTTTGCAACGGACTACACCAACTTAATTGTGATGCGGGCCGTAGGCGGAGTCGGATCATCCATGTTCACCGTGGCCGCTCAGGCACTCATCCTGCGAGTCGTCGATGCACCGCAGCGTGGACGCGCATCCGCTGCCTACCAAGGTGGTTTTCTCATCGGCGGAGTTGCCGGCCCAGCCGTCGGCGGACTTGTTCTTGCCATCTCCTTACGCGCACCATTCTTCGTCTACGCGGCATCACTTGGCCTTGGTGCAATCGTGTGCATTGTCTTCTTGCATCCGCGACGCATGGCTCGCCTCAACACTGCCGCCGAGCCTGAGGTGCTCGTGGCAAAATCGGGTCTACCGGAGCTGAAGATCGCGCTGCGCAACCGGGCGTACATCGCCGCGCTAGCGGCGAATCTTGCCGGAGGTCTGGTCTCCTTTGGCCTTCGCGCGGCCTTGGTACCCCTATTCATAATCGAAGGACTCAATCAATCTGCGGGCCTATCCGGAGCGGCGTTCCTCGTCGCCGCTGGCGCACAGGCGGTGCTTTTGCTCCCTGCTGGCCGGTGGACCGACACTCGCGGGCGTCGGATCGTCATGATCGCCGGAACGTCCATCACTGCAGTGGCAATGCTTGCACTCACGTTGTCCGATCTACTGTCCAACGACCCGAGCCACAATTCAGTGTTCGGCGTGGTGATGCTGTTCGTGGCCATGGCGATCAGTGGTCTTGGCAGTGCGTTCCTGGGGCCTGCGCCATCTGCTGTGGTGGGTGATGTGATTGGCAACAGTCGCGGCGGCCTCGTCGTCTCACTCTTCCAAATGATGTCCGATCTCGGCATCGTGATCGGACCGCTCTTAGGCGGGCTACTCGTCGACGCTTTCGACTTCGAGTGGGCATTCGCTATGGGCTTGGTCATCATGGTGATCGCGCTCATCTTGGCCCTCGCAATGCCAGAGACCTTGCGCCGGCGGCCGACAGTGACAGAATGAGCAGGTGACCTTCACTCCCAGCAATCCACTGCCCGGACGGCCCGACTACCCATTCCTGTTGGCCGTTGACCACGCGGTTCTCGGCTCACCGATGCGCGAAATTCCGGATCAGCCTTGGCCCGCGGGCCTCGAGGTTATCTACGTCGGGATGGGGTGCTTCTGGGGCGCCGAGGAGATCTTCTGGCGCATCCCTGGAGTTTTCACTACCGCGGTTGGCTATCAGGGCGGAGTTTCACCGCACCCAACGTACGAAGAAGTCTGCAGCGGACGCACCGGACACACTGAGGCGGTACTCGTTGCATATGACCCCGCCAAGGTCACCACGACCGAACTTCTGCAGAATTTCTGGCAAGAGCATGATCCAACCCAAGGCATGCGCCAAGGCAATGATGTGGGCAGCCAGTACCGCAGCGCCATTTATTGGACGACCGAAGAACAAAGTGTGCTTGCGGCGGAGAGCGCTGCCGCCTACGAACCCGTATTGATTGATCGTGGATACGGCACCATCACGACCGAAATTGCGCCCGCCGAGGGACGGCCGTTCTACTACGCCGAGGAATACCACCAGCAGTATCTCTACAAGGTGCCCAATGGTTACCGCTGTCATTCACAAACCGGCGTGCCTCTGCCATGGCCGTCGTAACTCTCGCTCCCCATGTCCATCGAATTCCGACAATGGGCGACTACATCAATTCCTTCGCGTTTACCGAAGCAGACGGTTCGGTGACCCTGGTGGACTGCGGCATCAAGCGTGCCCCCGCAAAGATCGTCAAAGCGCTGGCTCAGATGGGTAAGGACCCCAAAGATGTGCAGCGCATCGTATTGACACATGCGCACAACGATCACGCTGGTGGTGCTGCGGAGATGATTGAGAAGACCACTGCGACTGGTATTTCGGCACATGAAGCAGATGTAGATTTCCTAGAAGCAGGCATGTCGCCACCATTTGGCAACGACTCAACTTCAGGCAGGATTTTCGCGCGCGTTAACAAAGGCGGATTCGCTCCAGTGAGCGTCGACCACGTGATTCGTGACGGCGACATATTGCCGGTTGCTGGCGGTCTTCGCGCGATTCATACGCCAGGACACACTCCCGGACACATCTCACTGCTTCACGAAGACAGCGGAGTGCTCATCACGGGTGACGCCATCTTTAACATGCGCTCCAAACTTGCCTGGCCCTTTGCAGCATTCTGCACATCTTCCGTGCTCAACGCCCAAAGCGCGGCCGTTTTCGCTGACCTTGACTACCGGATTGCCGCCTTCACCCACGGCCCCGAGATCCGCACCAACGCCCGCGAACAGGTCCGTGGCTTTCTCGCACGAGCGGGCAAAAACTAAGGCAGCGATCGCCGTAACTCTGTGAGCGCGTCAGCTGCTTCAGTGAGGACTTCATCATCGTTGGGGCCAGCTGCAGAAAGCAGGTCCGTAGAGACAACACCGAGTTGCGCCTCAAGCACTTCGTCGCCAAGGCGCGGCAGCTCGCGCACCGGACGACCCTCGAGTCGCAGATCGCTATGCAGGATTGCTTCGGCCACAGCATGAACAGCCTCAGCAATCGGGGCAATTCGATTTAGGGTCAATGATCGCAAGCGATCGCGAATGCGCCCACACTCGAGCACAATCCGCTCATGCGGCGATGAATGAACCACCGGCATTAGTTGCGATTGATGATGGCAAGCAAACGCAAGATCTCGAGGTAAAGCCACACGAGGGTGATGAGCAAGCCAAAAGCCAGTCGCCACGCTTCACGCTGGGGCACACCCATCTTGACCGCTTGACTGATCGCCTCGAAGTCGAGCATGAGGCTGAAAGAAGCCAGAGCGACACCGAAGAGGCACAGGAGCAGACCCCAACCACCGACGCCGTAGAAGCCCCAACCGCCGCCCACACCAAAGAACGAGGCCACAAGCGATGCAAGAGCGATAAGGGCGTAGGAGATCATCGCGCCAATGAACACGCGCATGAATCGCGCCGTGACTCTGACGATCTTGGTGGTGTAGAGGACCAGCATGACGCCGAATGCCGTCATAGTGCCAATCACTGCCTGAAGAACGAGTCCGGTGTATTCCGGGTTGACGACGTACGCGTCGTACATGTAACTCACTGCACCAAGCATCAAGCCGCTGCACACTGCGTAGAGGAGCACAAGCACGGGTGAGACCTTGCGCTTCACAGCATTGACGATGCCGAGCACCAGCGCGCCAATCGCGCCCACGATCAGTAGGGCCGGGATGAACCAGCCCACAAAGGCGAACACGACGCATACGCCGAAGACGAGGAAACACTTCGACATGATGTCGGCCATGGTGACGGCTGGCTCGTTGGCGACGGGCTGCGTCCATGCGGGTTGCGTCGAGATCGGCTGGCCAACGGGGGGCGCGAGAGTCCCCGTGGTGACACCTGATCCGGGGATCGGCTGAGGGGTCGCCTTCGCTGGTCGAGTGAGCTTGGAAAGGACTGGGTTAGACGTGGTCTGCATACTCCAGAGAATAACCCAGCCCCGGCCGCAAAGCATCTCTTTGGCCCGCCACGCCTTTGCACCTCCGCCCCTGCACTCCAGCCGCGTCAGGGAGGCACCCGGGGACCCCTTCAATGGTGCCCCCGGTGGGATTTGAACCCACACTGTGCCGGGTTTAAGCCGGGCGTCTCTGCCAGTTGGACTACGGGGGCGGGCGATTTAGCCGAGTGTTCTGAATAACTCCAGAGTGCGATCCCAAGCAAGCGCCGCGGCCTCCGCGCTGTAAACCTCGGGACGGTCATCGTTAAAGAAGGCATGTTCGGTGCCCAAATAAGTCTCAACAATCGCATCGCCCCCATGCCCGCGGATGTCCTTAACGTACGACGCGATGGAGTCGCCCGTCGATGGGAGATCCGATTCGGCCTGATGGACCAGGGCAGCACGACCCGCGTAGTTGGCCCAAGCGGGTGAGTATTCCGGCCACGGCATCGCCGGATAGAAGGCCGACGCAGCGAATATATGTGGGGTCACGGTCGGGCCGAGAAGAGCGAGTCCGCCGCCCATGCAGAACCCGACAATGCCGAGCTTCGCCGAGGTGAGCTCAGGCCGACGTACGAGATAGTCAGCCGCCGCAGCTATGTCGTCACCTGCTGCGGCCACCTTGAGACCCATCATGAGCTTGCCAGCCTCGTCAGGTTCGGTGGTGTTCACCCCGCCGTACAGGTCCGGGGCAAGGGCAACAAATCCAGCCTCAGCAAGTCGATCTACGACACTAGCAATATGCGGGACTACGCCCCACCACTCTTGAATGACCAAGACTCCGATACCCGAACCTGAGGCTGGAATTGCCAGGGTGCCGGGGATGTCCGAGTCGCGGCGTGGGATCGCGATGTGTTCACTCATGGTGGCGACTCTAGTGTGTCGAAGACGGCACAGTGCTTCCGCGCACCACCAATTCGGTGGGGAGCACATTGGTTTCGAAGGGCTTAACGCCGGTGCGCAACTGCTCGAGCAGAGCCTCGGCACTGACACGGCCAAGCTCGGCGACTGGCTGTTCAACCGTCGTTAGGTCAAGCAACTCCGAAATGTCATGGCCATCAACCCCCACAATGGACACATCGCGACCAGGGCGAAGTCCGTGTCGCTGTAGAGCACGAATCGCACCAAAGGCCATCTCATCAGACATAGCGAAGACGGCCGTGGGCCGCTTGGGCTGTGACAGCAACACGGTCATCGCTCGTTCACCTCCCGCCACTGTGAAATGTCCACTTGCTTCCAAAACTGGATCATGAGTCAGTCCTGCACCGCTGAGCGCTGCCGTGAATCCCCTGCGTCGATCATCCTGCATGGTGAATTCGGTGGGGCTAATGTCACCGGCGATGAGCCCAATGTCGACGTGGCCCAGGTTCAACAAATGTTGGGTTGCCATACGGGCGGCTTCCACATCATCAATAGACGCAGACGGAACGCTTGAAGCAGTCATCCCCACAAGACTGACCGGGAGCCCCATTCCGACAAGGTTCTGAACCTCCGGTAGCGCGGCGGGGAGTGCCAGCACCATTAATCCATCTACTCGGCCGCGCAGACGACGTTCTGAGGGGATTCTCTCGGTCGACACCGAAGGATCACCCACTCCAAAGAGGAGCAAGTCCACTCCCGCCCGTTGAAAAACTGAATCAATGCCCGAAAGCAAAGTCGCGAAGAACCAGCGGGAGACATACGGGGTGACTATCGCAATGGTGCCAGTCCGACCACTCGCCAATCGCGATGCGCTTGGCGAAATGACGTAGTCAAGTTCTTCGGCCACACGAGCAACACGATCCCGCGTTGCGCCATCGACGTGTGGCAGTCCTCTGAGCGCTCTCGAGACAGTCGCTGTAGAAACACCCGCGATCTTCGCCACATCGCGGATGGTGATGTTGCGGCCTGTCATGTCAGCTCCGAATCTTTAACCCGTGTCTACACGCAGACGGACGGGTCACCCATAAGAAAACGTTTGCGGCAGAGTACCCCTAGTCCCTACCAAATCTGGATTCTAGGGACCCCGTTAGAGGCATGCAAGGGGTTACAGAAGATCGACCTATCCCTTGGCCATACTCCAAGCGATCCCATCCAAGATGTCAGTCTCACTCACAACCACCGGGAGCCCGACCCGGCGCACAATCCGGTCCAAGATGAGCGCACCGCCCCCGATCACGTCCACCCGGCCCTCATGCATCACGGGCGAAGCAGCTCGATCGGCTCGCGACATGCCCAGTAGATCTGCGGTCACTCGGGCCACCTGATCGGGCATCAGGATGGACCCATGCAAAACCGCCGGATCGTAGACCGACAGACCTAAAGCAACGGCGGCAACAGTTGTCACAGATCCAGCGAGACCGACGAGGCTTTGCGCCTGGTCAAGCGGCACGCTCCCCGCAGCTCGATCGATTGCGGCGTCAATGTCCGCAATCGTCGCTGCGATAGACGCGCTGCTAGGCGGATCCTCTCCAAGGTGACGTTCGGTGAGGCGTACGCAACCAATGTCGACGGACATTGCCGCAATCGGAAGGTCGGCACCGAGTACGAACTCAGTTGAGCCACCTCCAATATCTACGATAAGAGTGGGCAAGGCGACCGGGTTGCGTAAGCCACGCACGGCGCCCGTGAAGGAGAGCGCAGCCTCCTCGGCTCCCGTGATGACCTCGGGGTCGATGCCCAAACGCGCCCGAACGCCAGCAATAAAGTCATCCCTGTTGCTGGCATCACGGCTGGCGCTGGTGGCAACAAAGCGCACCTGAGTCACGCCGTGCAAGGACAACACTTCGGCATAGCGATCACATGCGGCAAAAGTGCGGTCGAGTGCCGCAGTGGACAACGTCCCGGTGCGATCGACGCCCTCACCAAGCCGGACGATTTCCATCCGGCGATCGACTTCTGCGAAATGATCCCCATCAATGTCTGCGATGAGTAGCCGGATCGAATTGGTGCCACAGTCAATAGCCCCTACGCGCATGGTCCGTCCTTCCACCATTCGCCGAGCATTTCTCGGACTTCATCACCCAATGGATTGACGCCAGGACCTGCAGCAAGTGCATGTCCGAGTAATGCATGCAGGCACTTCACGCGTGTGGGCATGCCACCAGCGGAAATCCCGGCAATCTCAGGCACTGCGTCACCGCGACGCTCAAGATAGTCCGCGTGCGCAACGGCGTAGGCATCACGCAGTTCGGGGTCGACAGCAAGACGCTCGTTCATCTCACGCATCACACCGCTGGCTTCGAACGTGCCGACTGCACTAGAGGCCTTTGAGCAGGTCAGGTAAAACACAGTAGGGAATGGAGTGCCATCCTCGAGTCGCGCCTCGGTCTCGACAACCGTCGGCAGACCGCAACCACAACGATGAGCGATCGCCCGAATATCGCGTGGAGTGCGACCCAACTGTGCAGCGACGGCGGAGATGTCAGCAGGGGTTGGTGGTTCAGCCGGCATCAGCAACTCGTACGGAATCCCAAAGCCCCGACCACCACGATCGCTCTTCGCCTGCAGCAGTTGTCACAACCGGTGTGTCATCGCCGCCGATCACGACGTAGCCAATCTCGCCCGGTAGCACGAAGTGCAGCCGGCTTCGCGCTTGAGCTGCAACATAGGCCGGATCCTGCCAACGCTCCTGCTCAGCAGTGCGGTCCGCGACCTCTTGCTGCGTGGCTGCGACAGATGCCTCAAGCTGGGAGATCTCCATGCGCTGCGAGACCCACTCGCGAATCGGAAGTGCCAGCGTGAGAGCTAAAGCGCCCAACACAACGAGTAAGGCGACAGCTCTGCCTCGAGCTGAGCGGCGGCGCCGGGGCGCAGCGACGCGACCCTCACGCGGCATAGACATGCGTCTAGGGTCGCACGACTAGCGCGCGAAACGCGGGAATGCGCCCGCGCCCGCATATCGGGCGGCGTCGTCGAGCTGCTCAGCAATCCGCAAGAGCTGGTTGTACTTGGCTACACGTTCCGACCGCGCCGGGGCACCGGTCTTGATTTGACCACAGTCGGTGGCCACGGCCAGATCAGCAATCGTCGTGTCCTCTGTCTCACCAGAACGATGGCTCATCATGCAGGCGTATCCGTTGCGATGGGCGAGGCTCACCGCATCGAGGGTCTCAGTGAGCGAGCCGATCTGATTGACTTTCACGAGCATCGCGTTAGCCGTGCCAGCGTCGATGCCGCGCTGCAGTCGCTCCGGGTTGGTCACAAACAGGTCATCACCGACAAGCTGCACACGATCGCCCAAGGTGGTCGTGATGTGCGCCCAACCAGCCCAGTCATCCTCAGACAGCGGGTCCTCGATGGATACCAGCGGGAAGTCGGTGCACAACGTCTCGTAATAAGCCGTCATCCACTCCGCTGAACGATCGGCACCCTCGAATCGATAGGAACCGTTCTCGAAGAACTCCGTGGCGGCGACATCGAGTGCGAGCGCAACGTCTTTACCGAGAGTGAGTCCAGTCTTTGCAACCGCCACTGAAATGAGATCGAGTGCTGCACGATTGCTGGGCAGATCGGGCGCGAAGCCGCCTTCGTCGCCAAGGCCCGTCGCATAGCCGGACTCCTTGAGCACGGCCTTGAGAGCGTGGTATACCTCAGCACCCCAACGCAGCGACTCTGAGAAGTCTGCAGCACCGATGGGCGCGACCATGAACTCCTGGATGTCGACGCCGGTGTCTGCATGCGCTCCACCATTGAGAATGTTCATCATCGGCACGGGAAGCACGTGCGCGTTGGGCCCACCGACGTAGCGGAACAGCGGAAGGTCTGCTGATCGCGCCGCGGCCTTTGCGACTGCGAGGGAGACGCCGAGGATTGCATTGGCGCCAAGTCGGGCCTTATTGGGCGTGCCATCAAGGTCGATCATGATCTGATCGATGATGCGCTGCTCACTAGCGTCCATACCCAGCAACTCGGGCATGATTTCGTCTTCGACAGAGGCGACAGCGAGAAGCACGCCCTTGCCGTTGTAGCGGGCTTTGTCGCCATCACGACGCTCGGATGCCTCAAAGGCTCCCGTCGATGCGCCAGAGGGAACGGCCGCACGAGCCGCGGTGCCGTCATCGAGGACGATCTCGACTTCAACGGTGGGATTCCCGCGGGAGTCAAGGATCTCGCGGGCCAACATGTCTTCGATAGCAGCCATGCGGCAACCCTATCTGCAGTCCGGCTGAGCTATTCCTTGTGTCCCTCGGCCTGCCGCAGCGCGGTGGCATAGCGGCGATCGGCGTCGCGTAGGGCCGTTTCGGCCTCCCAGCCCTGCTGCGCGCCTGCTGCCACTAGGGCCAGCAACAAGTCGCCGTACGCAGCCATATCGGGCAGAGCGTCGAAGACCTCATCTGCCGCAGCCGATGCGGGCAGGTCGACCGCGACGTTGCCGTTGCGCGCCCGGCTGAGGAGTTTGGCGGCGAGAGCAAGCGCAGGAAGGCCCATGGGCACGCCATCAGTCACTGAGGTGCGGCCCTTTTCGCGGGTCTTGATCGCTTGCCACGCCGACTCGACTTGCTCGGGTGTCTCGGCATCTCCATCTGCGAAGACGTGCGGGTGACGAGAAATCAGTTTTGTCACAATGCCATCGGCCACATCGTCAATGGACCACGGCTGCTCACCGTCTTGAGCGATCCGGGCGTGGAATACAACTTGGAGCAAGAGATCACCAAGTTCTTCGAGGAGCGCTGCTGAGTCTTTCGATTCAATCGCGTCGAGAGTCTCGTAGGTCTCTTCGATCAGGTACGGAACGAGAGACTCGTGGGTCTGCTTTTCGTCCCACGGACAACCACCCGGCGAGCGCAGCCGATCCATGACCTCAACGAGGTCAAGGAGGCGCTCACCAGGTCGCGAGGTCACTTCGAAACAGGTGTGGACAGGTCAGTGGGCAGCGCACCGAGCGTCAACTCAGCCGCGTTCCAGGTGCCATAACGCGGGTTGGGGGTGACGCCAATCTCAGCAGCTAGATTGAACACGTAGTCATACACAGCCTGCTGCTGCGCTTGTGTATCGGTGCCCGGCACGAGGGCCGGACCCATCTTTTCCAGCGTCAGGGATAGCCTGAAGGCGTTGTTTATGGCGGTCGGCGGGATTTGACTCTCCAGCAACGCCGCGAGGAGCTTGTCATGGCCCCCGAGGGTGGCATCAGCCGTTGCAATAGCGCCTTGAATCTGTGCGTCTGTGACCACGATGCCGAGTCTCGCACCCGACTGGTCTACGAGGTTTTCGAGAATCAATCGATTCAAGGCTGCCTGTGTCACCGCGAAGTCCGCTTCATCGACTGGCTCGTTCAGTGCTCGATGTAAATCAGAGACGTAATTGTCAAGAGTGGTGTTGGCAACAGCCTGCTCGCCGACGATCACGGCCGAAGAAGCAGCCATGGGGCCACCACATGCTGAAAGGAGAATCGCCACAACGGCGATGCCGGCGGCGGGGATAAGTCCGCGGCGGATCAACTTCACGAAACGCTCCTGTCTGGCTCTAGTACCGAGGTGATGAGGTCGGTCGCCCACTGCAGCAGGTTGCCGTCCGGTCTCGGTACAAGGATGGTACGGACGGTGGGCTTGATGATGCTCCCCGGGTAGAGCCTCGTCAGGCGCATCATCCGGGAATCGGGTAACTCAACCGGATGGAATCGCACTGCATTGCCCTGTAAAACCACCTCATCAAGGCCGGCTCGCCTGGCCAAGACTCGAAAGCGAGCTACGCCTAAGAGGCTCTCCACAACAGCGGGAAGAGCCCCGAACCGGTCGGTCATTTCGGCCGCCACGGCCTCCACCTCCGGATCAGTCGTCGCTGCAGCAAGGCGCCGGTAGACGTCGAGTCGGAGTCTCTCTTCGGGTACGAACTCATGCGGCAGATGCGCGTCAATGGGGAGTTCGACTCGAACTTCCGCGACCTCCTGTACCCCGGTGCCTCGCACTTCTGCGAGCGCCTCCCCCACGAGCCGCAGGTAGAGATCGAATCCGACATCGGCGATGTGGCCGCTTTGCTCGCCACCGAGCAGATTGCCGGCCCCACGGATCTCCAGATCCTTCATCGCAATCTGCATGCCCGAACCAAGATCCGTGTGCTGTGCGATCGTCGCGAGGCGATCGTGCGCCATCTCCGTGAGTGGCTGTTCCGAGGGATACATGAAGTACGCGTAGGCCCGCTCACGCCCGCGACCTACTCGCCCTCGCAACTGGTGGAGTTGAGACAGCCCGAGCAGATCAGCTCGATCGACGATAAGCGTGTTTGCATTGGAGATATCTAGCCCAGACTCCACGATTGTCGTGCATACGAGCACGTCAATCTCTCGTTCCCAGAAGTCGAGAATGACCTGCTCCAGTGTGTGCTCGTTCATCTGTCCATGCGCGACACCGATGCGAGCATCGGGTACGAGCTCATGCAAACGCGCTGCAACGCGTTCGATGGACTCAACACGATTGTGCACAAAGAAAATTTGTCCTTCGCGCAAGAGCTCGCGGCGAATCGCAGCACCTATCTGCTTGTCGTCGTACGGACCAACATAGGTAAGAATCGGTAGGCGCTCTTCGGGAGGAGTCTGAATCGTCGACATTTCCCGGATGCCTGTGACAGCCATCTCCAAGGATCGCGGGATCGGTGTTGCGGACATCGTGAGCACATCGACATTGGTGCGCAGGGCCTTCAAATGCTCCTTGTGTTCAACTCCGAAGCGTTGTTCCTCATCAACGATGACTAAACCGAGGTCCTTGAATCGCATTTGTGACGTGAGGAGGCGGTGCGTGCCGATGACAACGTCGACGGTGCCGTCAGCCACCGCCTCCACGACGGCGGTGGCTTCCTTAGCGGTCTGGAATCTAGAGAGACCGGCGATCTTCACGGGGAATGGCGCGAATCGTTCGCCAAACGTGGACATATGCTGCTGCACGAGAAGTGTGGTGGGGACAAGTACAACAACCTGACGGCCATCCTGCACGGCTTTGAACGCCGCGCGCACCGCGATCTCGGTCTTGCCGTAACCGACGTCACCACAGATGAGCCGGTCCATGGGAATGGCCTTTTCCATGTCGGCCTTGACCTCATCAATGCACGACAGCTGATCGGGAGTCTCCACGTAAGCGAAAGCATCCTCAAGTTCACGCTGCCACGGAGTATCCGGACCGAATGCATATCCGGGAGCTGACATGCGCGCTGCATAAAGGCGGATGAGTTCACCAGCGATCTGGCGTACAGCTTTTCGAGCGCGACCTTTGGCTTTCTCCCAATCCGCGCCACCGAGTCGATGCACTGTCGGCGCCTCGCCGCCCACGTAGCGCGTGACCTGATCGAGTTGATCCATCGGCACGTAGAGACGGTCCGCAGGCTGGCCGCGCTTACTGGATGCGTATTCGAGCACGAGATATTCACGCGTGGCCCCGGCCACGACTCGTTGTGCCATCTCGACGTAACGACCTACGCCATGCTGCTCATGGACGACGAAATCGCCCGCTTTGAGTTGCAACGGATCAAGAGTCGCGCGGCGCCGCGATGGCATTCGGCGCATGTCACGCGTCGAGGAGCGCTGGCCGACAACGTCGTCCTCGGTGATGAGCAAGAGATTCATCGATGGTGACACGAAGCCGTGATAGATGCGGGCGGTTACCACGGTCACGATTCCAGTGCGAGGAGCATCATCAAGATCGGAGACAAGTGTGGCTGCGATCTCGGCCGCGACCAACGACTCGACCGTGCGTTCGGCAGAGCCATGGCCTTCGCAAGCCCAGACCACGCTCATGCCTTGCACGAGGTGCGCGCGCACATCGCCAATCACCCGCTCAATGTCACCGCGGTAGGCCTGACCTTCTTGAGCATCGATCACCAAAGACTCAACGTCACTGTCGTCGGCGAATGGCGTTATCCACCACCACGGCAATTGGCGAGCGGAAGCAATTTCGCGAAGGTCGCCTATCGACCGATAGGCAGCCGCTGCGAGGTCAATGGGTGCGCTGTTGCCCACCGTCGCGTTGTGCCAAGACGCCTCAAGGAACTCCTGTGAGGTCGCAACGAGTTCGTGCGCTCGCGCACGCACTCGCTCTGGATCGCAGACCAGCACAAGGGTGTCGTCGGGGACGACGTCGAGCAAGGTCTCCATGCCTTCTGCCAACAACGGAGCAAGAGCCTCCATGCCATCCACAGTTACGCCTTCGGCGATGCGGGCCAGAAGATCTGCAACTTCCGGGTGCGCGTCTACTAGCGCCGCAGCACGCTCACGAATCTGGCTCGTGAGCTGCAGTTCGCGCACTGGGAGACAGTTAATCCCATCAGGCACAGCCTCAAGTGACCGCTGATCTGCAACGGCGAAACTGCGAACCTCTTCGACCGTGTCACCCCACAGCTCAGCGCGCAATGGATGCTCAGCGGTCGGTGGAAAGACATCAATGATGCCGCCACGGATGGCGAAGTGGCCACGGCGTTCGACTAGATCCGTGCGGGTGTAGCCACGTTCGACTAAGGCGTACGCGATTGCATCAATGTCGATATCTTCGCCCTCGCGAATCACAAGCGGCTTCAAGCGACCTAGCCCTTGCACGATG